>JAFGTF010000055.1 GCA_016934265.1 Spirochaetota bacterium | reverse complement strand
CTCAGTGTATTGAAAGATTTAGAGCAGTGACTTTGTCTTGATTAATGTGGAACTTTTTGTCGGATTAATGTGAGAATCAACAGGGGGGAATGAGCCCGCAAGGGCTCTGCCCTACCCGGTGGCTCCGCAAGTGGTATAAAAAGTTGTATTCATGAAATCAAATAGTCCATGCAATAGAGATTTTAATTAATTAAATATGAAGTAAGTTGTGGGGAGATAGTATGGAAATATTGCTGTTAATTATAACTTTTGTGATAGGATTATTGATTGGTGGCTTTTTGACATGGTCATTAATGCGCACATCTAATCTTAAAAATTCTCAAAGCCTTATTGAAGAAAACAATTTATTAAAGCAACAAACTCAATGGATTTCAAATGCTGAGAATAAGCTACGTGAAACATTCGAGGCTTTATCATCTAAGGCTTTAAAAGAAAATGCTGAACAACTTACACGAGAGGCAAAGAGCCAACTTGAAGGAGTAGCAAAGCAACTCGAGGGTGACCTAAAAACTCAGGATGCAAACATAAAGGGCGTTCTAAATCCTGTAAAAGAAAATTTGGAGAAGCTCAAACTTGAACTGAATGCTATTGAAACAAAACGCGAAGGTGCCTACAAAGGACTTCATGTTGAAGTAGGGCAATTACATGATGCCTATAAAGAACTTCAAACTGTTACTGCAAATTTGAATAGCGCTCTTCGCTCTTCACAGACAAGAGGGAAATGGGGAGAACTTCAACTTAGGCGCATAGTCGAAATAGCCGGAATGATTGATCAGATAGATTTCGAAGAGCAAACAGGTGCAGAATCGCGACCAGATATGATTGTGCATCTACCAAACGAAGCGATTTTGCCTGTGGATGCCAAGGCCCCAATGAACGCATATCTCGATGCAGCAGAATCTACAAGCCAAGAAGCTGCAGACATTAAACTCACTGAGCATGCGAAAGCACTTCGCAACCACATGAAATCTCTTTCAAAAAAAGAATATTGGAGTCAGTTTACTCGAGCACCTGAGTTTGTCGTAATGCTTGTTCCGTATGACCCAGGAATAACAGCAGCATTTATTAAAGATCCACAGTTATTTGAAGATGCTCTTTCAAGTAAAGTGTTAATTGTCTCTCCTGCCAGTCTACTCGCATTGCTAAAAGTTATTGCATACGGCTGGGTGCAAATTAAGTTAGCTGAAAATGCACAAAGGATTGCTGATCAGGGCAAGGAATTATATAGTCGGCTTCTAACATTTAGCAAACATTTGGGTGATGTAGGATCTCGTCTTGAGCAGACAGTAAAATGTTATAATAGCGCCGTGGGTTCTCTTGAAACAAGAGTATTCCCTTCAATAAGAAAACTTCGTGAAATGGGAGCTGGATCTGAAGACATAGAAGTACCGTCACATATTGAAGCTCAGTCAAGATTAATATCTTCACAAGATGATGATCTGTCAAAATGATATGCTTGATATTTCTCGGAGCCCTAACCTGTCGCTGGAGCGGAAACCTTCTCGCTCGCTACGCTCGCTGCGAGGGTTCCGCTCAGCTCAGTCGTTCGGACATCCAAACTCAACTCGACAAACGAGGGAGATATCAACGCATGGTAAACCAAATTTCAATGCGATTAGGTCGTTTGGCATCGTTAGTTGTCTCTGTCCTCAGTATTATCTATCTTTTCCTGCTAATTGCCCAATAAATCCCTCGATTCTCCATCCTTTCTTGAAGGAAATACATTCTCAAAAAGCTTTCCAAATAGAATTTTACCATATTATTATATTTGAATATACCAACAAAATAGTTTAAAATACATATACCAAAAAATTCAACCCAGTCGATAGACACAGCTTTATTGATACATAGCGCATCATTTGGGAGTGCTGAGCGGCATAACACACGGTCACAGTGGGGACTATGCTTCACATCGTCGGCTCACTCAACAATCAGGCGTACCGGATTATAAAAAACAGGAGCGTCATTTACCCCATTTCCTGAACCACGCCGACCCGACTCCTGCCGGGTGATATGACACTCAAGAAAGGAGGCCGGCAACTATGAGACCCGATACGTTCACAATCACCACGTTCTGGCTGGACTGGCTGCTCATGCCGATATTGCTCGCCGGAGCATGGCTCACCGCCCGCTGGGCGCTTTCAGATTCCAGGCAAGCGAAGGACCCGGAAATCGGAGGGAAATCTTTTGTGCCCGCCTGGGCCTTTTCGATCCCTCTGTTTATCGCAGCCGCCGCATGGGTGATTGCCGGATCCGGCACGCTTATCAAAGAGGATTACTGGGAAATGCGGGTGATCTTTGCGGCGTTTCTTCTATGGACCGTTTGCTGCATGGCCGGTGCAATCCTGCTGATCTTAAGCTTCCTGCGCAGAGGAAAAAGACCGGGCACAGCGGGGGTTTTCAACCTGATCGGCCTGGCGTTGATATCCGTGCTGATGATCCTTCCGGGCCTGATCGACCATTCGTCCCCGGCAAAGGTCACCATGACGGGCCACGTATGGTTTTTTCTGCTGGCGGTCAGCGTGGGACTTCTCACTGCGGGCATGCTTATGGGCTTTCCGTATAAATTTCCCCGGTTTCCCCTTGGACTGGGGGGCCTATTCTTCATCGGATGGGGACTGTCCGAGGTCGCCTTCAGGCAGGCCTCCTTCCCGTGGCTGGTGCGAATATGGAAACTCAATCTTGGAATGGAATATCTCGAGGCGTTCCCTCTGTCCGACGGATGGCGAATTGCAGGCATTGTCAAGTTCATCGTGGGCATAGGTACCGTAGCGATACTCGTCATCGCATCATTTCGCCGGCGGACGAAAAAGGCGCCGGAATAAAGAACCACTTCTGCGAGGCCCCTGCTCAAGCGGCACAGCCGTTTTCGAAGGGGAACCATACGCATAATGTCTTTTTATCTTTCCGCGGAGGCAACCTTGTATGATGACTACGGAGGAGTTCTGGAGCCAGCTCGGAACCTACAATACCGCCACCTGGCACGTGCAGGTCGCCTGGACGGCTGCCGTAATCGTCATTATATGCATGGTATTTACAAGACGCACCGCATGGGCGAATATTTCGATGAAGGTATTACTGTCTTTCGCCTTCGCCTGGAACGGGGCGGTTTACTTCCTATTGTTCTCGGACGGGCCGGTGTACGATTTCTTTTTCGCCCCCCTCTTCTTCGCCGTCGCAATTCTCTTTATCCTTGACATCTTCGTAAAGCGGACCGCGTTCTCGCTGCCCGAGAACCGGTGGAAACGGTACATAACTCTCTTCTGGATCCTGCTGTGGCTCTTATACCCCCTTATCGGACTGGCGCTCGGGCGCGGTTTTCCGAAAGTCTGCACACCGATGAACCCCTGCCCCGTAACGGTCCTTGCGATCGGACTGACGGCTGCCGCAATTCCCAGGATAGACCGGAAATCATTCATAAGCCTCCTCCCGTGGGCCCTGATGGGGCTTCCGAAGTGCCTGGGGGTGTACCAGTGCCACGAAGACTGCGTTCTTTTCGCGGCGGGCGTGTACGGGCTGGTGATGCTGATTGTCGGCTGGCGAGCAATCGGTCGAGAGTCCGCCTGATCGAATTCGATTGTGAAAATAAAAGGGACATCATAATTAAATATGATGTCCCTTTTTATATTACAGACAAACGCCGCAAAAGAATTATTCAAATGCAGCGCCTGTCGCACCACTTAATTCTGCGCATAACTGTCGTAGAAAATATTCGTCCAGGCGATTATATAATCACTGAGACTTCTGGAATAAATCCCTTCCCAGTCGCCGTTTGCCGCGGACGTCGCGGTTGCGTCACCGTTGGTATCGCCTTTCCTCGAATCATCCTTTATTGAGGTGAAAGCCACGCCCGTTCCGTTGTAATTAATGAGGTTGGTCCCGCTGTAGTCCATCTCAATTCCGGATAAAAATTTCAGGACAACGGTATTCGCAAGGGTAAGCGAACCCGTATCGGCTACATCCAGATAGTTTTCTATCACGTATGCGACTTCCGTTTCAGACCAGCTTCTTGCACCTGATATCGTATCGCCCGCAACAAATATCCCGTTCCTTGTGTTTTTTATCGTTCCCGTAATGTCCTCGAAAATGTTGGAGCTGTCGAGGTTGAAGTTAGTGTTGATTCTCATCGGCTTCTCATTGTCGTAGAACCTGTTGCCCGTGATGACCGTACCCGCAAGCGCACCGTAGGCATTCAGAACACCGTAGTCATAAGGGACTCCTCCCAGGTTATGCGCAAACGTGCAGTTCGTCACGGTACCTACACTATCGAAAATTTCGAGGGTGTCGCCCCAGTACCCGCCGCCGTAGTAGAACTCACAGTAGTTGAGGACGGTACCGTTCGCCTGGACCGATATGTCGTACCAGTCGGCCGCCAGGGGCGTTGTTGCGGCCCCGTCGGCGTTTGTATCCCCGCCGTGTGTGTCATCCTTGATGGAGGTGAAGACTATCGGGTTTCCCGAAGAACCGTTTGCATTGAGAGTGCCGATAATCGTCGCGCCGATATCCGCCGTGAACTTGATCACCGCGTTCTGGGCAATGGTGAGAACGGATCCGGAATCCACCGTGAATTCCGATTCCAGCACGTACGGCACTTCGGTTTCAGACCAGCTTATATTTCCGATGATATCGGTTCCCGCAACAAATATCCCGTTCATGGTGTTCTTGATCGTTCCTGTAATATCCTGGAAAATATTAGAGCTGTTAAGATTGAAAGTCGTGTTGATTACAATCGGTTTCACGTTATCGTAGAACCTGTTGCCCGTGATGACCGTACCCGCATCTGCACTGGACGCATTCAGAACACCATTGTTATAAGGGGCCCCTCCCTTATTGTGCGCAAACGTGCAGTTCGTTACGGTTCCCACCGCGTCAATTTCAAGGGTGTCACCCCAGTACCCACCGCCGTAATAGAACTCGCAGTAGTTGAAGACAGAGCCGTTCTCTTGAACCAATATGTCGTACCAGTTGGCCGCAAGGGGTGTCGACGCTGACCCGTCCATATTCGTATCGCCGCCGCGCGTATCATCCTTGATAGAGGTGAAGACTATCGGGGTCAATGCTGTTCCCCCGCTCGCATTGATGGTGCCGCCCGTGTTGACAGCCATGCCGCCGTTTGCCGTGAACTTTATGATGGTCCCGCCCTCGATTGTTAGAGCCGCGTTGACATAGATGTAGCCGTCAACGACATACACCTTGTCACCGGTCCATGTTGTTGCCGTATCAATATTTTCGGTAATGATGATGGCATTCGGATCATACGTATCGCCGCCGCTGTCCCCGCCACCGCCGCCGCCACCGCTCGCGCAACCGACAAGCAACGCAACCCCAGGAGCCAACATAAGGCTCATAAAGAAAATAAAAAACTTTTTCATAATAACCCCCTTTCTTAGAATAGTTGCTATTTTTTAAATAAGTTAATATTTCCTTCGCAACAGTCAAGAGGATTTCACAAAAATAAATATTGAAGGGCTGTCGCAGGGTTGAGTCTTTGCCCGTTAAAAATCGGGCCGCACCAGAGAATGCCACTGAAGAGCAGGTTCGAGTATCATGCTGTAAACGGGTACTAGAGTATTACAAAAACCTGTCGTTGGTCGGCGATTCTTATACGTTCCCCCGGGGATTGCCTCGCAGCAACACTTCAGCAGAAGCGGCTGTTTTTCCCCGGTGTTCCGCTCACAGTCGACCGCGGCAGACAGCAATAAAAAAGCTGGCACCGTACATAAACAAAGCGGTATGTCTAAACCCCCAGCCGCAGGCCCCTCCCCCCACTCCCTGCTTTTTAACCTGCAACCGTCCGGTTCGATCCGCTACAGCTATATACTTGCAAAAAAAATAAATATTCACTAAAAATAGATAGTATGGAAAAAGTCTGATCTTCTGGAAGTGCGTTCTAGTGGATCGTTACACCACAAGCGAAGCCGGCAGGAGCGGTATTACTCGCTCAGGGGAGTCCGTACGTTACAAGGGTATACCATCTTCGGATATCACTTTCGGCAAATACAGGGCGGTAAACAATAACGGATTTAATTATTGAAATCTTGCGGGTCGTATTCTTCGGCTCGATAGTCGTCTTTCTCCTGCTTAATAGAAATATTAAAAACCTGAAGAAGATAAAAGGGTAGAGATTCTTTGCTGCAGGATTCTTCTTACTGTTTTTCGCAATGCTGATTGACATCACGGATAATTTTGAGTCTCTCAACCGGTTCATACTAATCGGAGACACAAAATATCAGGCAATAATCGAAAAATTTTTCGGCTACCTTCTTGAATTTATCTTCATTGCAATAGGAATCCTGTCGTGGATATCCAGTGTGATAGAGCTGCAGAACAAGCGGAAAGAAGAACTGAAAAAGCTTCGGACGATCGGAGTGCTGTTTCTTTTCGCTATTCTCCTGCCCGTTATGGGCCTTCTTGTGAGCCGGGGGTAAGCGGGTTGATTACCGGTCATGCTTCAGCGTATGCGCCTGGAAGATGCCGGAAGGTGAAAGACAAAAAAGATACTGCGCGGATTAATTGATTTCGCAACCGCCACCGTTCCAGATCCGGGCATACATCCCACCGGCGGATTAAAAAAACGGCCGAAATATTCCGGCCGTTTCGACAGATAACCCGCTTACTTACGCAGGTGTCTCTTGAAAAAATGTAGCATTTTAACACATGTCAGACAAAAATAGTATACTGTCCCCATTTCTCACACATCGGGATTGGGGAGCATGAAATCCCTGATGAGAACCGCGAGTTCGTGCCCGCCCTTGAGGAAACCCCGCAGCGTCCGCATCGTCGCCCCGTAGGTATCGAACTCTTCTATGGTCATGCCGTCCTCATCGTATGCACGCCTGAATTCGACGAACTTCTTCTGAAGCTCCGCTATAATCTTCGGGTCGACCGGGTTGTCCATACGAGGCACAGCCTCCACATCGCTCGCATTGAACCGCTTCTGCCACTTGCAGGGCGGAGAGATCACGACGTCCCCGCCTATGAACTCGCTCCAGTGGAGATGGTGCCTGAAAGCGGCCGATAAAAGCCGCAGACGGTACCCCCGCTCCTTGTATATCCTGTACGCCTTCTTCATCACCGCAACACCGGCCCAGTCCAGCACCCCGGGGGTTACCGTGATATTCTCCTTGTCCGCCACCACCTTGAGCCAGTCGTCAGTTCGGCCCACCATGATGGTGCACACCGGCCCCATGGTGGAAATGTCCTTTCCCTCTTTCTCGCGCCTTTTCAGGCCCCTCTCGACCGCCTCCGCAACCTGGATGGCCTGGGGCACGGTGAAGCTCACCGTGGCATTGATACTCACTCCCCTGTAGGTAGCCTCCTCGATGGCGGGGATACCGGCTTTCGTCACCGGAATCTTGACGATGATGTTCGGCGCGATAGTGGTAAAGTGCACCGCCTGTTCGACGATCGCATCGGTGTTCCGATAGAACCTCGGATCGGTCTGCACGGAAAGACGCCCGTTTTTACCCTTTTCCCTGTCGAAAATCGGCTTCAAAAGCTCGGCGCCCTTTGCGGAAACCTCCTCGACGAGCTTCCAGCCGATCTCGTCCTCCGTCGCCTCCGGCATCCCCTCTATCAGTTCGTAGATCCGATCCTTCCATAGATGCATCTCCTTGTCAAGCACATACAGCGCGATGACGGGGTTGCACGTGGCCCCCACGCAGCCGTGCTCTATGGAATAGGAGAGCTCCTCGACGGACGCCGAGTCGTTCCACAGGCAGGTCGGGGTTGTCTGTGTCATCTTGTGCAACGGGCTTTTGTACGTATCACTCATTGGTGGCCTCCGAATTTACTGTGATTTTTTCACGCCCAACGCCGAAAATCATCTCGGCGAGTCCGACATTGAAACGGGCCTTTTTTAAATCGCCGCAGCCAGGTCTTTTGTACACATGTTCTTATAGTAGGAGGACGGGTCTTGACAGTCAAGAAAATAACTATCGACGGTCTGCCTTGCTTCCTTCAATTCTATTGACGGTACTTGTTTTTGTTTGTACAGTTAGATACGCTCGCCCGAAGGGCCTGTGTCCTTCCGTTATCGGAGCCGGAAGCATATTACGTACCGCCTCTTTTCGAAAAACCGGCTGCAAAGGCAGCGAAAGGACACCTCTGAGCGCTGATAGAACCGTATTAACGATCCGGGGGTCACAGGTCCCCTGAAAGATCCCTGTAACAAAAAGGAATCATAAAAAACGTGCCGCCGTATGCTGGGAAACGCATCCGGTTGCGAAATGGCCGATAGTTAGAATACCTACAGGAGGAGTACACAATGGCGGATCAGAAGGAAACTGGTGAACTTGTCGCAGGACTAATCAAGAGGTCGCGGGCTGCGCAGGCGTCCATCGAATTCGCTTCACAGGAGCAGGTCGATGAGCTCGCGGCGAGAGTCGCGTGGGCGGGCGTCAGGCCCGCGTTTGCGAAAGAGCTCTCCGAGATGCTCGTAGAGGAATCGGGGATGGGGTATGCCCCGCATAAGTATGGAAAGATGATGACGAAGATAAAAGGCGCGCTGCGCGATATGAAAGGAAAGAAGTCCGTCGGCGTCGTATATGACGACCCGAAAACGGGCATAATGAAGATCGCCAAGCCGGTGGGCGTCATCGGCGCGCTCGCCCCCGTCACGAACGGCGAGGCGACTCCTTTCGCGAAGGCTATCTGCTCGATCAAGACGCGAAACGCGATCATACTCGCACCGCATCCGCGCGCGAAGAAGACCTGCGTCGTTGCGGTGAACGAAATGAGGAAGGTACTGAAAAAACAGGGTTGGCCGGAAGACCTCATCATCGCGCTCGATCCCGTCTCGGTGGAGGCGAGCAGAGAGCTCATGCACCAGTGCGATCTCGTGGTCGCCACCGGAGGCGCGGGGATGGTAAAAGCCGCCTATTCGAGCGGCACGCCCTGCCACGGCGTCGGCGCGGGCAACGCGGTATGTATCGTCGACGAGACCGCGGACCTCAAGGACGCCGCGGACAAGATCATGCGGTCAAAAACCTTCGATCACGCAACGAGCTGCTCGACCGAAAACTCCATCGCCATCCAGGAAGGCGTATACGACGCAATGCTGAAGGAGCTCGAAGCGGTGGGAGGATACGTGGTTTCCGCCGAAGAAAAAAAGAAGCTTGAAGCCGCCATGTGGGACCCCGAAAAGGGTGTACTGAACCGGCTTATCGTCGCCCAGCCCGCATCCAGGATCGCGGAGGTCGCGGGAATCGATCTCCCGGAGGGAAAGAGCTTTTTTCTCATCCCGGAAACGGGGATCGGAAAAGGGTATCCCTTCTCGGAGGAGAAGCTCTCGGTTACCGCAGCGGTATACAAGTACAGGGAGTTCGGCGAGGTAATCGACCTCGTGAACAGGATCACCGCCCACTCAGGCCCCGGGCATTCGTGCGGCATCCACACCGCGCTCGATTCCAGGATCAAAGAGCTCGGCCTGAAGGTCAGGGTCTCGCGTATAATGATACGCCAGCCGCAGTGCCTCGCGAACTCCGGCGCCTGGACCAACGGCATGCCGATGAGCATGACGCTCGGGTGCGGCTCTTGGGGCGGCAACTCCACCTGCTCGAACATCACCTGGGAGCACATGCTGAACTATACCTGGATCTCGTATCCCATACCGAGCACTCTGCCCACGGACGAGGAGCTGTTCGGAACGATCATGTATGAGGATGACTGAATTTTCATCATGAAATAGTGGTGTAGCCGGAAAGAAGGGGGCCGAACGGTCCCCTTCTTATTAGCAACAGAGGGCCTGTTTTTCATCCTCGAATCCCCCAGACGTCATACTCCCCCGGTTGCGTATTCTGTTTTCACGGTATAACGACCTGTAAACGGCCCCCCGCCGGTATCATCTGATACGGTAAGATTTATTTGAGGATCTTCTCCAATTTCGCTGCTGCTATACGATTATCAATCACGCGAATTATTAATGGGACAAAGGGTAAAGGCTCTTTAGTTTTGTTATCTCTTTGTCCCCTTTCTGTATCTATGCTAGAAAACCTCAATCCGGTTTATACAACGATTTATTAAGCTTTACTGCCGTAAAAACAGTATTCAATGTGGAAAAGAGCCTTCTTTTTTTCATTTAAAAACATGCAGACTGTCGATATCGCACGCGGACCCCGGACCGGGATCGTGCGGAATTCACAGGTAAAGATCTGACCCCGCACTCATTATAAAAGGTGGCGGCCCAAGAACTCCTCCACCTCCGGTATCCCCCCCTGCAGCACGACGTAGCCGTTCGGCGGCTCCCTTTCGGAGGTCTCGCCCGCGATGGGCTCGAGCATCATCGCCTTCACCCGCTCCGGGTTTTTCGTATGGCCTAAGACCCAGCACAGCTTCATGTAACAGACCTCGGGGAGCATGTTCTCCGCCGGCACGACGCCGATCTCGAGCAGGTCCCGGCCGGTGTCGTACACGCTCATCGCCGTATACCCCCAGAGCGTCTGCACCGTCATGATGACCGAGACCCCTTTATCCACCGCCCGTTTCAACGGTTTGTAGAGCGGCTTGTTCACGTGCCCGAGACCGGTGCCCGCGATCACGATGCCGGCGTAGCCGTTGTCCACGAGAGAATCTATGATGTCGGGCTTCATGTTCGGGTAGTAGTACACAAGCGACACGCGGTCGTCGAAGCGGGTGTCGATCACGACGTCGCGGTCCTTCCGCCTTTTTCTGTAGTCCTTTTTCAGCGGCACGACGCTGTCCGGGGTGACCATGGCGATCGGAATGTCCCCGATCGTCCGGAAGGTGCTTCTATAGGAGGAATGCATCTTCCGCACCACGGTACCTCTGTGAAGGAGGTTGTACCGGTCGCTCGTCGGACCGAACATGCAGATGAGCACCTCGGCGATCTCACCGTACGCTGCGGTATACGCGGCGCAGCGCAGGTTGAACGCCGCGTCCGACGAGGGCCTGTCGCTGGAGCGCTGCGATCCGACGAGCACGATCGGCACGGGCGACTGCTGCACCATGAAAGAGAGCACCGCCGCGGTATGGTGCATCGTGTCGGTCCCGTGCCCTATCACGATGCCGTCCGCCCCGTTTCGTATCTCCCTGCCGATCGTTTCCGCGGTGGTAATCCACTCCAAAGGCCCCATGTTCTCGGAAAAGATGCCGAACAGCTTTTTGGTCTTGAGGTTGCATATATCCGCCAACTCGGGTACCGCGCCGTAGAGCTCTCCCGGTGCAAAGGCCGGTATCACCGCCCCGGTACGGTAGTCGAGCCTCGAGGCGATCGTTCCTCCGGTTCCCAAAAGCGTCACGTTCGGTTTCTTCGGATCCGTGGGAAACTCCGACTCCGGTATCTTGTAGTGCGCCTCCCTGTAGCCCTTCACACGGATATGCTCCACCGAACGTACCGATATGCCTATGTTGTAGCCGTTGTGCATCTTGAGCACGATGTGTTCGTCGTCCGCGGTCTCAGAGCGGGGGAGGACCACTCCCCGAAACGTTCCCTTGCAGCCTTGTATCTCCACATCGCTCCATACACGCACGGAAAAACGCCGCAATACCTCCAGCGCAGGCCCCCGGTACCCCTCCAACGCCTCCCCGCTCATCGTCTTTCCTCCGTTTGAAGCTTCCAAAGCCCCTCATGGCTTTGTACCGCCCAGACGACGCGTCTTCCGCTCGCCCGAAACCCCGTCTCCTCCTTCACCGCTCCCACGAGGTAGCGAAAGAGCTTCCGACGGTCTTTTATCCGTCCGTTCACCCGTAAATAGTTTCTTTCCACCGCCTTAAGGATCGTTTCCTCGTCTATGTCGGCCGAAAGATCGTCGTACCCCCGTCCCGACGCGATCCGGACCAACGCCCGTGGAATCATCTCACGGATGATATTCCCTCCGGCATGAAACAGAAAGAGCTTCACAAGCGCCTTTTCTTTTACCGCGAGGATGTCGCACCCCGCCCTGCGGAGAGCCGGAAGCGTCGCGGTCAGGGTATAGGCGAGGAATTTCGGGTCGCATTTTGTGTTTTTTAAAATTTTCCAGAACCGGTCGATGCACTCCATATCGATGAGCTGATCGACCGTCTGCGGCTTGAGCATACCGCGGCAGCGCTTTCTCCACCTGTCCGGGGTTACGGGGAGCCTCTTTCGTATCGCGGCGACATCCTCTTCTGCGATAGGGATCGGTGAGGAATCCGTATCCGGATACATCCGGTCCGGCCCGGGAAGTATGCGCTCGAAGTCCGTCTCCCCTCCTACGAGCACCTGCCGCGTCTCGTTCGGCACGCCTTCTTTCGCTTCCTCCACCCTCGCCGCGATCTCGGAAAGCGCGGTTTCTACGTCCTCGCCCGGCCCTCTCACGAGCACCACGGGGTCCTTTTTTCCGACCCCAAGCCGTCTGCGTACCGCCTCCCACTCCTTCGGCCCCGGACGGCTTCCGCACGGCGCCTTTTCGTCGGAAAAGAACAAAACCGGCTCGTCGTCGAGACATGCGATCACCCGCACCCGTCCCGCGAGCTCGTCGGCAAAGGTCTTTCCCGGTGAGATACGCCGGTGCAGAATTCCCGAAAATCCCGGGATCGCGACCGCGCCGACCGAGAGGCCTCGTCGGACCGATTCTCGAAGCGGCGCACACTCCGACTCGCAGAACAGGTCGCCGCAGTCGCAGGAGGGCGTCTTTATTTCCGCCCCCCGGGCGGTTATCGTTTCCCGAAGCGAAAGAAGCCCCTTCTGCCGGAGCGCTTCGACGCGCACGAGCCGCTCGATCATCCCGGTCCGGGGCACCCCCTTGATCTCGACCCTCGTCCCTCCCTCGATGCTCACGTTCACATCCTGCCGGACGGTCCCGATCCCCCGCCGCACCTTGCCGGTGGCGCGGAGAATCCTCCCGATCTCCCTGTCCACCCCGCTCGCCTCGGCCGGCGTTCGAATGTCCGGGGCGGTGATCACCTCGACGAGCGGCGTGGAGAGCCGGTCCGTGCGAAACACGATCACGTGCCCCCTGTCCGAGACCTCCCTGCACGCGTCCTCCTCCAAGCACACCTGCACGATCCGTATCTTCCTGCCCGAAAATCGGATCCAGCCGTTGACCCCGACCGCAATCGTCCGCTGAAACCCGGTCGGAATGCTGCCGTCTAGGTACTGCTTGCGCGACACGTGAATCTCGTCGGCGATCCGGCAGTTCAAAAGAAGCGCGATCTCGACGGCGATCTTCAAGGCCTCTCGGTTGATGACGAACGGCGGGGTGTCGTCCATCTCGTAGGTGCAGACAGAGTCGTAGTAGAGCTGGTAGCGTACAGTTTTTTTCGTCTTGAACTCCATGAGCGCGGTTCCGTCGTACTCACCGAGCTCCGAGAGCGTCGGCCGCATGTGCCGCACGATCTCCGCGTCCGGCCGTCGGTTTAAAAGCCCCACCGGACAGTGACAGAAGAGCTTCTTCTGTGTATCGAGCTGGTAGTGGACCTCGAGCCCGCACCGAAGCCCGAGCTCCCTGAAATTGGTCTCTTCATTTCCATTCATGGCATCACCGGATACAGAATTTTGTATATTGTAGACAGCTTATAAACGGAAAAAGGGAACCCTCGCTCCGAAACGGTTACCGCCTTTACGTTCACGGCCCCTCTTTCGTCCGGCTGCACGACTATCTCGTCTCGAACCTCCAGTTCTGCTCGTCCATCCTGCGGACGAACCCGACGAGATAGTCGACGAGAGCCTCCTTCATCCTGCGCCCCTTCTCCACGGTCGCCTTTTGCGGCGCACCGGTCGCGCCGTAGTCGGTGAGCTCCGAGAAGTTCCATACCAGCTTTACCTTCGTGTCCATGTCGGGCAGCATCCCCTTCGCCCGTTTCATGTCCACGAGATGCGGCACGACGGCGAGCGCGATCGAAGTCTCCCCTTCCCCGCCGTGACCCAGGCCGTCCCATACCTCGAAGGTGTCTTTCGGCAGCAGGTCCCCGGCGGTCACCCACCACGCATCGAGCACCGCGATCCCCATATCCGGGTGCTCGATCTTCACGTCCCTCGTCGCGATCTCGATACAAGGTATGTTGCCGTCGTGCCCGTTGATTACGAGCACCTTCTTGATTCCCCAGTGCACGAGAGACTCGATCACCTCCCTGATGACGAGCGTCAGCGTTCTGTTCGAAAGCGAGACGCACATCGGCTTGTGCCGGTAGTGGCGGCTCATCCCATACCAGAGCGGCGGTACCGCGATTGCGCGCTCGAGCCGCCCGGCGACCTCGAGCGCCAGGTCGTACGAAACGAACGTGTCCGTACCGAACGGAAGGTGCTCTCCGTGGCATTCGCATGAGCCGAACGCCAAAACCGCCTTGTCTATCGACGCGTCCGTAAAGCTCTTCTGGTTGTGTTCCTCGAGTTTTATACCGTTCATATGTTTCTCCTTCGACGTTTCCCGCGGGTACCGACCCCGCGACAGACCGTCTCCTTTTCTTTACATGCCCCGCGCCCCCTAATACACCGGCCCCCTTGTGACGACAATGGGTAGTAGAAAGACCCTAAAAACACAGCCCTTCACAAGCCGGAGCGACGAGATGCGGCGAAAAAAAATACTCCTCTTATCGACGGGAGGCACGATAGCCTCCGAAAAGACACCGGGGGGAACGTCACCCGCCCTCGGCGGCACTGACCTCCTGCGGTATGTTCCCGACATCGATCGGTTCGGGAGCGTGGAATCCTCGGAGATCATGAGAGTCGACAGCTCCAATATGCAGCCGGAGGACTGGCAGGCGATCGCACGCGCCGCCTTCTTCGGGCTCGAACGCCATGACGGTGTCGTGATATCGCACGGCACCCACACGATGGCGTATACGGCGTCCGCGCTCACGTTCATGCTGCCCGGCCTAAAAAAGCCCGTGGTGCTCACCGGCGCCCAGATTCCCGCGGGAGAGAAGGGCTCGGATGCGGTGCGAAACCTCGAGAATTCACTTCTGTTCGCGGGAGAAAACGCCCCCGGTGTCTTCATCGTCTTCGGGACGAGGGTGATCAAGGGGTGCCGCGCGTCGAAAACGAGCACCGTGTCGTTCGACGCGTTCGAGAGCATCAACTACCCCCCGGCCGCGTCCCTTAAAAACGGGAAGATCGTCCATCACCTCCCACCCGCCGTGCCCCAGGCGGCGTGCGAGCTGAAAACCGGCGTCGATCCCTCTGTGTTCGTCCTGAAGCTCGTCCCGGGCTTAGACCCGTCGATGCTCGAAACGATCGGCGAGGCCGGATACCGGGCCGTCGTCATCGAGTGCTTCGGCGCCGGCGGCGTTCCGTTTCTCGGCCGCGGCTTCGTCGAAGCGGTCAGGTCCCTCGTGTCAGGGGGAACGATCGTAGCCGTATCCACCCAATGTGTGCACGGCGGCGTGGACCTCTCGATCTACGACGTCGGGAAAAAGTCCCTCGAAGCGGGCGTGTTCTCCGGCCTCGACATGACCGCCGAAACGCTCGTCACTAAGCTGATGTGGGCGCTCGGTCAAAGCGAAGACCGCGACGAGGTCTTGAAAATCATGGAAAAGAACTACGCAGACGAGTTCACCCCCGGTTACAAAATACGCGTCCGCTGAACGGCCGCAGGCTCTAGACTACCCTTCAAGAAAAATAACCGCTGTAGCGATCCGTCGCCTTCAACCCGCTCCCAGTAAGGACCAGTACCGCGCCCTCTTTGTCATTTTTATCGGCCTTCCTCCAGGCGGCGATGACCGAGGCGGATGTCGGCTCGACATAGATACCCGACTCGCTCAACGTGCGCGCCGCGTCGAGTATCTCGCCGTCTTCGACCGCAATCGTATACCCGCCGCTTGCACGTATCGCCCCGAGCACCGCGGCCGCCCGCGGCGGGCGCTGGACCGCGATGCCCTCCGCAACGGTCGTGCCGACCGAGACGTCCGCATACCCGTCCAGATGTGTTGTGAACGCGGTATGTATCGGGGTGCACGCCGACGCCTGCACCCCGATCAGTTTCGGCAGCTTCGCCGCATACCCCGCGCGAAAAAGCGAATCGAACCCGGAAAAAAGACCCTCTAAAAATCCCCCGCTTCCGACCGGGACAAAGAGCGTTTCTACGGACTCTCCGCACTCCTCCCACAGCTCGTACGCCGCGGATTTCAGCCCCATGACGAAATAGGGATGCCAGAGATGGCTCGTGTAGAACAAATTTTGCGCGTGCTGCAGTGCCGCATCGTTCGCATCCTGCCTTTTCCCCGGCACCTTCACCACCGCCGCCCCGTACATCCGCATCTGGGTGATCTTTCCTGTCGGGGTATATGCGGGCACGAAGACCGTACACCGAACCCCGGCGGCAGCCGCGTATGCGGAAACCGCCGCACCGGCGTTTCCGGAGGAGTCCTCGCATATATCCGTTATGCCGAGATGCCGTACGAGGGTGAGAAGAACGCTCGCTCCTCTGTCCTTGAACGACCCTGTCGGCTGCATGTAGTCCAGTTTCAGACGGCAGGATACACCGTCGAACCGCCGTTCGACGACCGGGGTGTTCCCCTCCCCCATGCTCACGGGCACGGCGTCCTCCGGCAGCCCGAAAGCCTCACGGTAGCGCCATATCCCTCTTACGCGCGAGCGGAACGCCTCTTTCCCCAAAAGGGGTGCCCCAGCAACCTCGAGGTACCCGCCGCAGCCGCAGCAAAAGACCCGCTCCTCTATACGGTAGGTCCTGTTACACAACGAACACCTGTAGCCCGTCGTCATATAGAAATCCGATCGCCCCGCCGTCCGGACGAAGACTCTTTCCGGTGACCGTACTACCGCGCGGGACGCGGCACGAAACGCCCGCCCCCCGCTTCTTTCGTTACTTCACCCTCCTCCATCACCACATTGCCCCGCACCATGGTGAGCACGGGCCATCCCGTGAGCTTTTTACCCTCGAAAAGGGAGAAATCGGATATATGGTGCAGCCTTTCCGAACGGACGGTTTGTGTTTTTTCCATATCGAGCAGCACTAAGTCGGCGTCGCCCCCCACCTCGATCGCTCCCTTCTTCGGGTAGAGGCCGAATGTCCGCGCCGTATTGTAGCTCGTGATCTCTACGAGCTTCGTAAGCGGGATACGGCCCCTGTTCACTCCCTCGCTCAGCATTACGGGGAGGAGCGTCTGTATCCCGGCGACCCCGACATATGCGTCCCAGAACTCCTTCTTGTGCTTTTTCGCGCACGGCGCATGGTCCGACCCGATGCAGTCGAGCCCCCCGGAGGCGAGCAACTCCCACAGCCTCTTTGAGTGTTCCCTGTTCCGTCTGATCGGCGGATTGACCTTCCCGAGGGTCCTGTCGACGTCCTCCTCCGATAGGGTGAGGTACTGCGGGCAGGTCTCGCCGACGATGTCCACCCCCCGCGCCTTCGCGTCACGCACCGCTTCCGCGCCCTCGCCCGTGCTGATGTGGACGATGTACGCGGGACATCCGGTATGCTCGCAGAAGGTGATTACCCGCCGTATGCCGTCTATCTCGCATACTTCGGGCCTGACCTCGTCCCACCCCGCCTCGTCCCCACGGCCTGTGGCCAGCACCCGCTCCTTCAGCATGAAGAATATCTCCACGTTCTCGGCATGGACGAGCGCCCTCGCCGGGCGCGTGAGCCGTGCGATCGTCTCGAAGCCTGCGTACACGATGCCGTCGTCTATGCCGACGAGCGGCGGAACGACCTCCGTCCCCCTGTAGGGAAGAAAGAACTTGAAGGAAGACACCCCGAGAGCGGCGACCTCCTCGATCTGCCCGACCTGCGCCAATGAAAAGATACCGATATGAAACGCCGCATCCACAATCGAGCTGCGCTCGATCGCGGCCTTGCGCTCCTCGAAGATGTCGACAAGGCTTCCAGGCCCGCTCAGATGGTTGATAATCGTGGTGACGCCCCCCGCCGCCGCCGCTTTCGTCGTCGAGACGGTCCCTTCCGTAAAATCCCATTCCGGCCAATCTACATGGACATGCGGGTCGATACAGCCAGGAATGACGTATCCTCCCTTTGCGTCGATCACCCGGGAAGCATCCGGAAGCATTTCGTCCGCGCAGACGGCGGCGATTTTGCCGTCTTTCACCGCGATTCCCGCATGTACCGTCCCGTCGTGTCTCGCGATCGTGCAATTTTTGATAACCGTATCAGCCTTCATATGGCACCCCGCCTCGTATGAGAGTATTCCCGCCGGTGTGTCCCCGATAGTCCGATGAATACCGCCTTTGCTGTAACGACCGATATCGTCGGTAAAATATCACTATCTGCGGATCGGCACCGAATACCGCGCCTGTCGGCATCTTCCGGTTCGCCTCTTCCTGCAGATTCAGCTTTTCTTTCCGCCTAGGGACCCGACCCATCTCCCTCCACGGGGGCCGCCGCTTTTTCTTCCCATAATTCCCTCCGGTTTCCTAAGCATCGTGATGATGAGGAGCAGCGCATATATAAGCTCGACCAGCCCGTAGACACCGAGCGCCTCTTCCAGCGGCTTCAACACATATCGCAGGACGGTGACTAACACGGTGCCGACGATCGGCCCCGATATGGTCCCCTGTCCCCCGAGCACGACCATGATGACGATCTGAAAGGTCAGATTGAAGGAGAACGCGTACGGCCTGATGGCGCCGGATATGTGTGCGTACAACCCGCCGGCTATCCCCGCAAAGAACGCGCCAATGGTGAAGGCCAGAAGCTTGTACTTGAGCGGATTGATCCCCTGGACTCGCGCGGCGATCTCGTCCTCCCGTATCGCCTTCATCGCCCTCCCGAACGACGAGTTCACTACCCTCCATACCACGTACACCGTGACCACCGCACAGCCGTACGCCCACCATATGTTGGTATAGGTGGGTATCGAGTTGATGCCGATCGATCCTCTGGTGAGGTTTCTTAGGTTCATCGCGAGCGCGGTGACGAGCACCATCAGCCCGAGCGACGCGACGGAGAGGTAGTGCCCCCGAAGCCGCAGCACGGGCAGCCCGACGACCGCCGCCAGGATCGCGGCGAATACCCCCCCCATGACGAGCGCGGGTAGAAACGGCCATGCCGCCTCCGGCCCGCCGAGGAACATCGGGAGCTTCGGGATGACGAATATCTCACGCCCCTTCACCGGGAAGGTGAGAAGCGCCGACGTGTAAGCCCCCACCGCCATGAAGCCCGCGTGCCCGAGCGAGAACAGGCCCGTGTACCCGTTCGTGAGGTTCAGACTCGCCGAGGCCACGATATAGACCCCGATCAGTGTTATGATGAATACGATGTATTTGCTGAAGGCGGTGCTCGCGACCCAGAGACAAAGAAAGAGGACCGCAATCAGGATAACGGCCATGAGTCTTCTGTCCACCTTCGAGAAGGTCGCTCTGATATCGAACATTTACTATTCCACCTCTCGTTGTCCGAGGATTCCGGAGGGCTTGACGATGAGTATGAGAATCAGGATGAAAAAGACGATTCCGTCCCTGTAGGCCGCGTACCCGGGCGGTAAAAACGCCACAGAGAATGTCTCCAGTATTCCGAGGATGAACCCTCCGAGCATCGCCCCCGGGATGCTGCCGACCCCTCCGATGACGATCGCGACGAACGCCTTGACCCCCGCCATGAACCCCATGTTGTACGCGATCTGACCGTATTTCGCCCCCCACATGAAGCCGGTGATCGCCGCGATCGCGGAGGCGATGATGAACGAGATGCTTATGACCCTCCCGATGTTTATCCCCACCATTCGCGCCGCCTCCCCGCTTTCGGAGGTGGCCCGCATCGCGACCCCCATCTTCGTCTTCTTTACGAAGAGGGTGAAGAACACCATGATGGCGATCGAGGTTGCAATGATGAAGATATCGATGGTGCGGAAGGTCAAAACCGGCATGCTGTATATCGTATCGAGGAACGGGGGGGACTGAAAGGCGTACGGCTGCGGCGACACGATCAGCTTCATGAGGTTTTCTATGAAGATATAGAACCCGAGCGAGGTGATGAGCATCGACACCTCCGGCCCGCCGACCGCCTTCTTGTAGGCGACCATGTCCAAGATCAGGCCCATGAGCGCTCCCAACCCGATGACCAACACGATCGCCGCGGGAAACGGAAGCCCCAGCACCATGAAGAGAAGGTAAAAACAGAAAGAACCCACGGTAATAAGCGCCCCGTGCGCGAAATGGATGAGCCGCAAGATTCCGTATATCACGGTCATTCCGAGCGCGAGCAGGGCGTACATGGCCCCGAACACGATTCCGTTGAAGATCTGCTGTATGATATACTCAGGAGTCAACACGATCATTCCCCCAGATATGCCTTCATGATATTCTCCCGTTTCATTACCTCGTTCGGCGCCCCCTCGGTTCGTATCTTACCCGTTTCCATGATGTAGGCGTAGGACGAGATCTTCATCGCCATGTTGATGTTCTGCTCGACGAGAAGCACGGTGATCCCGGAACGGTTGATCTCCTTTATGACCTCGTAGATATCCACGACGACGATCGGCGCGAGCCCCAAAGAGGGCTCGTCGAGCATGAGGAGCTCCGGGTGGCTCATGAGCCCCCGGCCGAGCGCGAGCATCTGCTGCTCTCCCCCGCTCAAGGTGCCTGCGAGCTGATTTATCCGTTCTCTGAGCACCGGAAAGAGAGTATATATCCACTCGCGGTCCTTCTTTATGGCTTCCTTGTCCTTCCGGTGATATGCGCCGAGAGCGAGGTTTTCCCCCACGGTGAGCCTGCTGAAGATCTGCCTGCCCTCGGGTACGAGCGCTATCCCCATCCCGACCCTTCGGTCGGCCGGCACGCCGGTTATCTCCTCGCCCTTGTACCGAATGGTCCCGCGTTTGGCCGGGAGGGTCCCCATGATCGCCTTGAGCGTAGTCGTCTTTCCCGCGCCGTTCGCCCCGACAAGGGTGGCGACCTGCCCCTTATCGACGGAGAGCGAAAGCTCTCTCACCGCGGGGATGACACCGTAGTGAACGTCTATTCCATCTACCTTAAGCAACGTCGTCTCCCTTTCCCAGGTATGCCTCTATTACTTTCGGGTTCTCCTTCACCTCCTGCGGCGTACCTTCCGCTATCGTCACGCCGTGGTCGAGCACCTGAATGTGCTCCGCAAGGCCGAGTATGAACGGCATCCTGTGCTCGACGATGATTATGGTGAGCGAGTATTTCTTCCACACATCACGCAGCAGTTCGGAGAGGCTCTGTGCCTCGTACGAGTTCATACCCGCGGTCGGCTCGTCCAGAAGTATGAGCTGCGCACCGGTAACGATCGCACGCACGATGTCGAGCTTTCTCTGGTGCCCGTAGGGAAGCTCCCCGGCGATGTCGTCCTTCTCGTCGATGAGTCCGAAAAGCCCGAGAATCTCCTCGCAAAAACCCTCGAGCTCTTTCTCCTCCCGAATGAACCTCGGAAGGTTGAGCACGGTATGCAGCAGCGTGTAATCGAGATGCATGTGTCTCGCGATCTTCACGTTTTCCATCACGCTGAGGCTCTTGAACAGCCTGAGATTCTGGAAATTCCTCGTGATGCCGATCCTCGCCCTCTGATCCGCGCGCCAATCGGTGATCTCCTGATCACGATAGCGGATAACACCCGAGTGGACCTTCAGCACCCCGGTAATGAGATTGAAGATCGTCGTCTTTCCCGCGCCGTTCGGGCCGATGAGCCCGTATATCTTCCCCTTGGGAAGCAGGAGGCTGTAGTCCCGCACGGCCCAGAGCCCTCCGAAGACCTTGCTCATATTATCCACTCTGAGAAGCGCCTTGTCGTCCATACCTCCCATGTAGCCCCCTGCGTTCGTGATTTACAGCGCGGGGGCAGGATATACCCCTCCCCCCGCGTTTTTGTACTGAAAAAGGTTAATACACCGTTAGAGTGAAATCGTGCCGGCAGTTACTTCGCGATCTCTTTCGGCGGCATATACACCGGTGCCGCGTTCTTGATGAGAAGGAACTTACCGCCCTTGCTCTCAAGCAGGGCCACTGTCTTGTTCGGCACCTGCATGCCCGCAGGGTAGCTGATCGTTCCCGTGACCCCTTTGAGCTCCTTGATAAGCGACAAACCCGCCGAGATCTTCTTCGGCTCCGCGGAACCGATCTTCTTTATCGCTTCGGCGACGAGCATCGTTGCGTCGTACCCGAGCGCCGCGAACGCGTTCTCGGGATTCTTGCCGTGCATCGCGTTGTAACCCTTGATGTACTTCACCACATTCGGCTCCTTGCTCTCGAGCGTCATGTGGCTCGTGATGATCACGCCCTCGGCGTGCCTGCCCGCGACCTCTGCGAGCAGCGGCGTATCGGCACCGTCCTCCGAGTAGATCGGCATGGTGATTCCGCCTTCCCGTATCTGCTTCACGATGATACCGATGTTTCCGGGAATCGCGCCGACGTACACGAAATCGGTCTCGTTCTGCCTGCTCTTAAGCCTCGTGACGAGCGCGGAATAGTCGGTCCAGTCCGTCTCGAAGTAGTCCTCGTACACGACCTTGCCGCCGAAGTGCTTGAAGGCGTCCTCGAAGAACGCACAGCACGCGACGGAGAAGTCACACGCATTGTCGATCCATACGGAGACCGTACGCAGTCCCTTTTCCTTGTACGCGTACTCGGCTACGATCGACGCTTGTGCCGCGTCGCTGAAACATGCCAGCCACGCCCCGCTTCTCTCCGGAATTCGAGGGTGTGTCGCACCGGGAGTTATAAAGGGGATCCCATACTCCCGCACGATCGGCGCCGCGGTCAGCACCCAATGCGTATCGCAGTAGCCGATTACGGCGTTCACGTTTTCGGTCTCGCACAGCCGCACCGCCGCGCTCACCGTCTCCGCTTCATCGGCCTTCGTGTCGATACAGATTGCGTCGACCTTCTTGCCGAGTATCCCTCCGGCATCGTTGATGTCTTTCACGGCGAGCTGCACCGAGTTCCACGCCGGCCCGTCGATCGAGGCCCACGGACCTGTCAGGTTCATGAGAACGCCTATCTTGATGACGTCCTCTTTGACTGCGGCCGGTTTGGCCTCCTTCTCAGCCGTCGGTGCTCCGCTTGCAAACAGCATTCCGGCGGCACACACGAAAGCAATGAGAAGCACCAGTAACGTTACTCTCTTCATAATACCTCCCTCCTTGATTTATTTTATTACCTCTACGGTAATATGTGCTGTCCTACCCTGCCCTTCACACGGCCCGGAATTTGATATTCCCCCAGGATTCCGCGGGTTCGCGCTCCCTCCGGCCGATCTCCTTTTCGAGAAGGTCCAAAAAGGAGCCCTTCCTGTAGGCGTTGATGTGCTCCGTCAGGAGCCGTCTCACCTCTTCGTACTTTCCTTCCTTTAAAAGCAGCGCTATTCCACGGTGTTCCATGGTCCAGGTCCGGACCAGATCCGGGACGGATCGGTAGATATAGGTGTAACGGCATACGTTCGAGTTTATGGATTCGTAAAAAGAAGAAAGCCGCGTGTTCTTGGCGGCCTCCACAATCCTGACATGGAAGTCCTGTATCTTGACTACCAGCTTCAGCTCCTGCTTGGGTGTGGCGTCGGTGGGAACCGTGTACTCCTCCAGGTCATCCAGCGCGGTTTCGAGCGCCTCTATTTCGCGCACCTTTTTCTCCTCGAGAATTTCCACCGCACAGCATTCAGCCATGCTTCGGACCTGATACAGCTCGATGAAATCCTCCACCGAGATGGAGGTAACGAACGTGCCCTTTCTCGGAATGGTGTATACAAGATGCTCCGATTCGAGACGCCGGAACGCCTCCCGTATCGGCGGACGGGATATATCAAGCCATTCGGAGATTCTGCTTTCGTCGAGCTTGATGCCGGGCCGGATCTCGCCGGTAATAATCTTCGCTTTTAATATATGAAACGCGCTTTCGGAAACGGTCGCAATCTTCATGACAAACGGCTGCCGCCTTAATATACAGTATATTGTAGACAATATCATGTTTCTGTCAACAATTAATTCATTACGAAACTGGCCTCCTGAAGCCCCCGAAACTGTTGGTAAGCGTTCACCCCCATTACGGCAGGCGTGTCTTTTTCGGTTCAAGACCGCTCGCACGGCGTTTACATGGAGGCTATGCGTCTGTCGTTTCTACGACGTTTGGACGGCCGGCCCGTATATGATATCACAGTGTACGATTGTTTACAACGGGAATGTACCGAAAGCGCGTATCAGTCCGCCGTGTCGGAACGGGCGGCGCGTGAAGGAAATGATTCCGAGCGGGACGACTGGTCCCGAAAGAAAAATTCGCCTCAGACAGGCTCAAACTACACGCCTCGGTGCAGAAGGGCGCACCTATTCCCCCATCACTGCCTTTCCTGTACGCGGCATCGGCTCTAAAAGGGAGGAATGAGAAGCCCCGAATATTCGGGGCTTATGCATCTCTTCTAAATAAGCTGTACGTTTGTCGCCTGCAGGCCCTTGGGGCCCTCTTTTATTTCAAAAGAAACCTCTTGATTTTCAGCCAGCGTCTTGAAACCTTCTGCCTGAATCTCCGAGAAATGGACGAAAATATCATCGCCGTCATCTCTACTGATAAACCCGTAACCCTTCCTTTCATCAAACCACTTGACTCTTCCTACTGGCATGAAACTTACTTCCTCCGCAAAAAAATGATGGTCCTCCTCAAAGCAGGACGATTAAACCTACCCTATTTCCATTTTACTGTCAAGCATAATAATTACAATTGAATTACAATTTAATTATAATTATGGCACGATATTCAGGGCAAAAAGAGGGGTTTTTCAGCGTATTCCGATCGAAAACACAGGCTGCGCTCATAAAAACCCTTCACAATCCGGTAGTCGGCAAAAACGCCTACCGGCTGCTATGGGCCCGGCCGCAGAGAGCCTCCATCCGGACGGGAGATTCCGGCCGCGATATCGGAATCAGCCGCTAGCCGGCCCGAAGCCCCGGTTTCCGAACGTGCCGTGCTCTACCGAGTGTCTTGATGAAGATTACCTTGGCGTCACCGTCCGCATAAAAATCCTCGAGAATCGCCCCCACATAAAACCCCCTGCGCGTGTAGAATGCCCTCGTCGGCTCATAGAGGGGCTTCGAGGACGTTTCCGCGTAGAGCCTGCGCCCGCCCATCCGGACAATCGTCTCCTCCGTCTTCTTCAAAAGAGCGGTGCCCAGCCCCCCGTGGCGGAAATCCTCCCCGACGACTACCCAATACAGGTCGAAGCTCGATACAGTGGCCGGGATCCGCCCGAAGCAGGTGTATCCGACCGTTAAGTTGGCGGTCGTTCCATCCTTTGCCGTTCCGTCCGTTGACGCGCGGTCGGCCGACAGGAGGTCGGCCGATACGATGTCGGCCGCGTCAGCAAATATGAAGTGATACCCGCTCTTTATCCCGAGCCGAAGCCGTTCGGAAACGAGCTCACGGGACGTTTCTATCTCCTCTTCGCTGAAGAATCCGGAAGACCGCACGAGCCTTTCGACATTCCCGCAGTCCTCCGGGTACAGAACGCTCCTGTATACGACGCGCATTTCAGTATTCCTCAGAGGAAAAATACGGGATGCCGGACGATATGTCTTATCATCTCCCCGTATCCGATTCCGGCTTTTTCCGCCGCCGCCGTGAATCCGCTGTCTAAAGCGATACAGGGATTGGCATTGATTTCAAGCACAAACGGTCTTGTTCCCTCGACCCTGAAATCGACTCTCGCATACCCGTTGAGCCCGAAACACCGCCACAGCCGTACCGCGATATTTTTCATCTCTTCTAGAAGGGGGCGGTCCACGTCGCCGAAGGCGAAGGTTCTTTCGGCTGTTTGATACTCGGACGTCCCCTTCTCCCACTTCGCCCTGTATGACAGTATCCTCGGGCGTTTTCCGTCCGTTTTGGAAAACTGCATCTCGGCGGGAGGCAGCACCAGCACCTCGCCGTCCGCCTGTAAGAGCGAGAGGTTGAACTCCCGGCCGTCTATGTAGCGCTCCGCGAAATATACAGCCGGCCCTTTTTCGTTTTTCCGGGAGAGCAGGGACATAAGCCCTTTCTCATCGTCCGGATACACCACCGAACGATCGTCAAGACCGATCGATGCATGCTCCCAGACCGACTTGATGATGTACGTCGCGCCGCCGAACAATTCCGAGGGCAAACCATCCGTCTTGGCACCGTTTGTCATGCGTCGCGGCGATATCCAGGACGGCGTGGGTATCCGGGCAAGCCGCATGAGCCGTTTCGCGACGAGCTTGTTCTGGGTTATCCAGAGCGCTTCAGACGGGCAGCCCGTATACCGGACACGGAGACAGTCTAAAAGAGTCGGCACCACGCCTATCGAAAACCCCTCGCCGCTTCTGGTTTCGATGAGATTGAATACGAGGTCGGGTCTCTTCTTTTCAATCGTACTCTCAAGAGTCTGTATATGCCCGTCAAATCGAAGAAGCTCGACATCATACCCGAGCCCGCAAAGACCGTCATACACCGCTTGTGCCTGATCGAGCGTGTCCTGCTCGTCCTCGCCCGCAGAATCTCCGATATCGTCGTACAGAACGATGACCCTCATACCGTTCTCCTCGAGGGTCGCGGGTCCCGTATCCGTTCCAGGGCCGAATTCATGATCTTTTCGATGAGCCACCGGTAATCGAGCCCCGAAAGCCTGCAGATGATCGGGAGGTCCGAATCGACCGGGTGCAGTCCAGGCAGAGGGTTTATCTCCATGACAAACGGAAGACCGGCCTCGTCCAGCCTGATATCAACCCTTCCGCCGTCCCGGCACCCCAGGCAGCGCCAGGCCTTCAACGCAAGGCTTTTATACTCCTCCGCCCTTTCGTCTTCTATCAGCCGGTACTGTACGGCCTGCGTGTAGTGCTTCTTGTTCCAGAGCGTGTATGCGTCGCACTCGGCGCTCTTCTGAAAAATGATCTCCATAACCGAGAGAGCCTCCGCACCGCTCCCCGTACCGACCACTCCGACGGTGAACTCTCTCCCCGGGAGATAGTGTTCGACGAGGACCGGCTGCCGGAAGCGGTCCAGAAGGTCGTTTCCCACCTTCATCATCGACGCCCGGTCGCTCACTATCGACGCGGCGCTTATCCCCTTGCCCGTTCCCTCGCCGACCGGTTTCAGAAAGAGCGGAAATCCAAGACTCACCGCGGAGAGGTCTTGGCCGCTCTCGACCACGGCGAATTCGGCGGTCGGGATACCCCGAGCCGTCATGATATGCTTGGTCATGCCTTTGTGAAGGGTAAGCGCGAGGACAACCGGATCGGAAAAGGTGTAGGGGATACAGTATGCGTCGAGCAAAGCCGGGACCTGCGCCTCCCTCCCCGGCCCGTTGATTCCCTCGGCGATGTTAAAGACGATGTCCCATCGCCTTCCCCCTTCAAGGGCCGTGACGAGGCTCTTAATATTCCCTATCCGCTCCGTTTCAAAGCCCAAATTTCGGAGTACCGTTTCTATCGCCTCGACCGTTTCGATGCTGTCGAGCTCAGCGGTTTCCTCATCCCCCAGACCGAGAGCGCGGTAATCATCGGCGAGATCGTATGTGAGACCCGCTCTCATGAGTACGCTCTGCCCTCGGGGACACAGAAGCACGCACCCCCTTCACCTGCAGGCAGTTTCGCCTCCATCGGTTGTACATCAGGGTAGCCGTAACTTTTTCCCTCGTAATTCTGAAGAAGCAGGCGGCCCATCGACCTTCCCAGCACAGTTTCCGGATATATGGGGATCTTTCCACCTCCTCCCGGTGCGTCTATGACATAGGTGGGGACCGCATAGCCGGATGTATGGCCCCTGATGCTCTCGATGAGCTCTATGCCTTTCGATACGGCGGTTCGAAAATGCGCGGAACCGGTAACGGGGTCGCACTGATAGAGGTAGTACGGCTTTACCCTCATACGTAGAAGCCCCCGGAACAGAGCCTTCAGCGTCTCGGTGTCGTCGTTGACTCCTCGAAGCAGCACCGTCTGACTGCCGAGGGGGATTCCGGCGTTGGCCAGCATAGCGCACGCCTTCTCCACCTCGGGCCTCAGCTCGTCCGGGTGGGTGAAATGGATACTCATGAACAGCGGATGGTAGCGCCTCAGCATCCTGACGAGCGAGGGCGTGATCCGCTGCGGCAGCACGGCGGGAACCTTCGTCCCTATGCGGAGTATCTCTACGTGGGGTATCCGCCGGAGGCGTGCGAGCAGGGGCTCTAAAACGCCGTCCTCGAAGATCAGTGGATCCCCCCCAGAAATCAGGACGTCCCGGACCTCATGATGCTCCTCGATATAGTCGACGGCCTTCCACCATCCTCTCGCGGTGCGGGCCTCCATGGACCCTCCCACCATTCTCGCCCTCGTACAGTACCTGCAGTAGACGGAGCAGTAATTCGTCGCGAGGAGCAGCACGCGGTCGGGATATCGGTGCACGAGCCCCGGCACCGGGCTGTCGTTATCCTCGTCGAGAGGATCATCGGACTCGTATTCCGACCGGATAAACTCCGAAACCGTCGGCACCACCGTCTTGCGAAGGGGCTGAGAGGGATCGTCGGGGTCGATGAGTGCGAGATAGTAGGGCGTGATGGAAAACGGCAGTATCCTGCCTCCCATCGAAGCGCGCTCCTCATCCTCGGAGAGTCGTATGAAACGGGAAAGGGCGGAGAGTTTCGTGACCCGGTTTTTGAGCTGCCATCGCCAGTCGTTCCATTCCGCAGCAGTCGCCTGCGGGAAGAACCGTCGGATGAAGACCGCCGGGAAGGGAGGCCGGAAGGAGTGCGGCGCCTCTTTCTGCGAAGCGAGCGGTACTCTCACGGCAGGACCGTGAGCCGTGGCGGTGCAGCTCAGTTCCCGTTGTCCGCCAGGTTTCTCGTCATCCGTGCCCCCATAATCTTCTTCGGAACAGGCCTCACCGGATTGTGAGGCCTGTGGTGGAGGATCATCTGTATTATTACTGGTCTGAGAATCCTCCGGTTTTTTTCTATTCGAAACATACGATTTCATCGTTTCTATCCTGTTTCAGTCTTAACGCTACAGATCAAGGTTATCGGGGAAAAACCACCCTCCCTTCAATCCTGCCTGTATCATTTTTCAACTATAAGATGATATATAGTTTCAACTCGTCAACTGATTTATACGAAAATTTTAATAAATTTAGCAGGCGGATTGCAGGCTTTTTCGATACCGTTTTAAATAATTCTAATAAAAGGAATTACAGCGCGTCAGAATACGGGATTTCACCTTGTATACCCTCGCGGATTACGCCGTCTTGTTAGATACCGATTTCTTACCGGCGGTACCGCAAAAAAAAGCCTGTGGGATGACATCGCGGGAATTACCCAAACAGCGGTACGCGTGAGAGCCCGTTAGTAACGTCAAGACCGATGCAGGGCGTACGCCGTTTCACGTGCACCGTCCGTTTTAGTAATATGTCGGTCCGTACCTGTAACAGAGAGAGTGTTGGGTTTTTTAAAGCTTTTCGACTAGTACTCCTCGTTCCCGTAGGTTACGAACGTATCATTCATCGAGCTGTATTGGGCGGCGATCCAGTCGGAAGATCGTACCGTTTGAGAAAGCCTCAGCTCGTCGACGATCCCGTTGAAATAGTAGCCGGCCGAGGAATGGCCCACCGCATCGGAGTCCGCCGAGCACCCCATGCCCGGCTCCCCGCTGTGACTTCCGATCGTTCCGTAGCCTGCAACCTGGCTCTGCGGTGACGAATCGAGATAGCTCGTCAGGGTCCCGTCGTCGAAGACTCCCACGATATAGTGGTAGGATGCGGTGTCCGTGAAGGGGGTATTTACCGTTGCCTGGCTTCCGCCGTTTCTCGTCGCGAACCGTACATTGTTGGAATCGAGGCCCACGAGAAAACCGTTCGTGGAACCCCCCTCCTCGAACAGCGTCTGGTCCGAAGCGGTGTCGTCCGCCTTGATCCAGACTTCGAACGTCTCGTACGTGTCCGGATCGTGAAAGAACCCGAGGTCGAGCGTGCCTTCCGGATCTATCCACTCGTTGCTTCCGTCCAGATCGAGCCCGTATCCGATATGGGAGGCCACCCGGTCTTCCGCCTCCATGTTGGTGCTCCTGCCGTTACAGGGGCTTGCCGTACTGTCGAGAATATCCTCCCCGCCCGCGGGTTCCTGATTACAGTGCCAAACGAGGAAATAATCGGCGTCCCACACATCCACCGCGTTCTGCCCGTCGTCTGCGGCTTCGTTACCGTAGTACATCATTATATATCCGCTGTCGGACAACGCGTCGATCTGCGGCACCTTCACCCACACAAAAGACTCTCCGCTTTCGTTCCAGCGCTCTATCTCGTGTGAGAGCACCGTGCTCCCGTCCGAGGCGATGAAGCGCAGGTCCTCGCCGCCGTTTCGCACCGCGGTATAGTCGATTCTCGAGGAGCTGAGACGCACCAAAACCGGAAATTCGGCCAAGTCCTCCGATTGGCCCGAATTGTCGAGGGTGAGCATCCTCCTGTAGTTCCAGGAATCGTCCCACCAGGGAATATCGCTCCGCGTCGGCCCGCCGCTCCCGGACAAAAAGCTCGTCTCCTCGATAAATCCGCACCCGGAAAGCCAAGCGAAGAGCGGCACGAAACAAACGAGCCCGATCCGGACAAACAGCTTCGATTGCCGTGCGATGTACGATTTTTGAAGTGACCTTCCGAAGTCGCTCATACTGTTATTTTCGGATATTTGTCCCCCGTTATAAAGACCACACGCACACAATTCCTTTGCTTATGCAAGCCCGGATAGTACCTTGTAACAGAGATCGACCTCAGAAAGGAACGAAATGCAGCAGAACAACTGGGTAGTGCATCTCATAGCGGGAATAGTGATCGCCGGGCTCTTCATCGCCGGCATCGTGTTTCTCTCGTTTTTAATACTGCCCGTCATTGCGCTGCTTGCCGTCGGAGTACCCATCTACCTCTGGCTGAGGAATAAAAAGGGAGGCCGAAGACGGCGTTCCGCCGGAAAGAACGAGATGAATGTCGAAAAGTCTCACTACGACGTTCTTGACGAGGATGAGGGGGCTCCCTCAAGCGGTGACAGGGGGCCCGATTTCATGGAAGGCCCTGCGGAGAAATAATCACCGAGCAGCAAGTTTTTCAAGCCTCCTGACCGTTGCCGCGCGCCTGTCCGCCCGAAATGCCGCGATCACTCCTCTTCCGAGAGGAGCACCTCGTCGGTCGAGAAGCTTTTTTTCCGTATCTCGTGGAACTTGTCGACGAGCTTCTCGACGGTGAGCTTTTTCTTCTGTTCACCCTCTACATCGAAGATGATCTCGCCCTTGTCCATCATGAGAAGACGGTTCCCGTATTTTATCGCCTGTCCCATGTTGTGGGTTATCATAATCGTGGTGAGGCTGTACTCTCGTACGAACCTCGTAGTAAGATCGAGCACGATCTGCGCGTTCTTCGGGTCCAAAGCTGCGGTATGCTCGTCCAGCAGGATAAGCTGCGGTTTCGAGAGGACCATCATGAGCAGCGTGAGGGCCTGGCGCTGTCCGCCGGAGAAGAGCATGACGTTTTCCTTCATCCGGTCCTCGAGACCCATTTCGAGCTGCACGAGCCGATCCCGGAAGAACCGTCTCATTCTGCTGTTGAGACTTATCCTAAGCCCCTTGAAACCCTTTTTGTAGCAGATCATCATGTTGTCTTCCAGCGACATGTTCGAAGCGGTCCCGAGCAGGGGATTCTGGAATATGCGCCCTATATACCTAGCCCGCTTGTACTCGGGATGGCGGGTGACGTTCTGCCCGCGGACGAATATTCTGCCGGTGGTGGGGGGGTAGGTGCCGGCTATCATATTGAACAGCGTGGACTTTCCCGCGCCGTTGCTCCCGATAATGGTTATGAAGTCTTTCTCCTTCACCCTGAGGTTCACGTTTCTCAGCGCGATCGTCTCGTTCGGCGTGTGTTCGTTGAAGACCTTTGAGACCTGTTCGACCTTTATCATAAGAACGTCCGCTTCTTCACCCTGATGTT
>JAFGTF010000054.1 GCA_016934265.1 Spirochaetota bacterium | reverse complement strand
TACCATAACTCCTACTTCATTATTGAACCGCCGGATTCCTTGTCGAAGATGCTCACCCGGTTCATATCCAGCTCTATATACGCAGGGTCCCCGATCGCGGGCTTCACGGTCGGGAGGGTCCGTACCTTCACCTTCTGGCTTCCGAGATTTACGTCGATTATGTTGTACGAGCCCGTCTCCTCGCTCACGTACACGGTTACATCGAGCCCCTCATCGCTCTTTTTAGTGCTGAAGGACACGTCCTCCGGGCGTATGCCGAGCACGAGCTTTTTCGAGTCGTGTTCATTTTCGACGATACTCGCAAGCGCTTTGTTCAGCGGAATCAAAATGTCGTCCTTCTCGAGCGCGAGGGAGAGCTTCCCACCCTTCTTTTTCGGCACGCAGTTTATGAAGTTCATGCCCGGGCTGCCGATGAAGTTCGCGACGAACAGGTTATTCGGCTTCGAGTACACCTCGTACGGCGTACCGACCTGCTGCAAGACCCCCTGATTCATGATCGCGATCCTGTCGCCCATGGACATCGCCTCGACCTGGTCGTGCGTCACGTAGACCGTGGTCGCGCCGATATCGATGTGGAGGCGTTTCAGCTCCACCCTCATCTCCTCTCTGAACTTTGCGTCGAGCGTGCCGATCGGCTCGTCGAGCAGAAACGCCTTCGGACGTCTAACCATCGCCCGTCCGAGCGCCACCCGCTGCATGTCCCCGCCCGAAAGCTCCTTAGGCTTCCTGTTCAGGATGTGCGTGATCTGCAGGATCTCGGCCACCTTGGCGACCTCCTCCTTGATCCTCTTCTTGTCGTACTTCTGCGCCTTGAGGGGAAAGGCGATGTTCTCGTAGACGGTCAGTATCGGGTACAGCGCATACAGCTGGAAGACGAATGCGATGTCCCGCTGGGAGGCACGACGCTTCGTCACGTTTCTTCCGTCGAGCATGATTCTTCCCTCGTCCGGAATCTCGAGACCCGATATACAGCGGAGCGTCGTGGTCTTGCCGCAGCCCGACGGTCCGAGGAGTACGAGAAACTCTTTGTCTTTTATATCGAGATTGAGGTTTTTAACCGCAACGAGCTTATCGTACCTCTTTACGATGCTTTCAAGGATAATCTCAGCCATCTACCCACTCCATTACAAAACGTCTTGTCGATACAGTAAAACCCCGCGCTCATGCCTTCATGTGCGACACGAACATGTATCCCGCGACCCCCATGAGAAGAATGGCGAACCCGAAGCTGTACAGGGGGAAGATGAGCGGCTGACAGAGCGCGACGATTCCGAACAGCATGATCCCGATGAACACCGGCTCCAAGTACTTTCTCTTCAGGATCTTAAACGCCGCGAACACCACTCCGATTACGACCCATACCCCGATAGCGACTAGTAGTTTTATCATGTTACTTCCTTATCGCGCCGAAAGTGATACCTCTGACGAGGTGCTTTCGCAGTATGATGGTGAATACCATCGCCGGCAGGAGGAACACGAAGGTACCCGCAGCCGCGGCACCCCAATCGTACCCCAGCACCCCCATCTGGTAGGGAAGCCAGGCCGGTACGGTCTGCGCCGTTTTACGCGACAGAAGAAACGCGAATGCGTACTCGTTCCACGCGAAGATGAAACAGAACACCGCGGTCGCCGCGATCCCGGTCGTCGCCTGCGGTATCACGACCTTCATGAATACCTGGAAGCGGGTGTAGCCGTCGACGAGCGCCGCCTCCTCGTACTCGATCGGTATCTCGTCGATGAACCCCTTCATGACCCACACGGCGAACGAGACGTTGAACGCCGTGTACAAGAGTATCAGCCCTATGTGCGTGTCCGTGAGGCTCAGGCTCCTGAACATGAGGAACACCGGGATGACGACCACGACCGGCGGGAGCATCCTCGTGGTGAGTATGAAGAACAGCCAGTCGTCCTTGCCCCGCATCTTGCCGCGCGAGAACCCGTAGGCCGCGAGCGTGCCGATGACGATCGTGATGACGGTGCTCCCGATCACTATGATGATGGAGTTGAGGTACCGTCTAGGCAGGTCCCCTTTTCGTACGACCTCCTCGTTCGTGTCCTTGTACACGAGCCGCTCGTACCACTTCATGGACGCGACCTTTTCCTCCGAAAGCTCAACCCCCGGCGGCAGCGGCGTCCTCGCGGTGAATATCCGGATGTAGCTCGCGACGGTCGGCCTGAACAGGATCTTCGGAGGGTACTCCTTTATGAGGTCCCACGGCTTGAACGAGGTGTGTATTACAAAGAACAGCGGGATGAGATAGATGACGGTGACGACGCAAATAAGGAATATCACCACCGCGCGGAGAACCCTCTGTTTCGCACTTAAAAGCTTTTTATCCATTCTACAACCCTCTTTCCTATTCTTACTGAAGTGCTTCCGTCAAAATGATCTCCGAAAACGGATCACGACAGGCCTTCTCCTATTGTTTTGCCCTGTTCAGGTACTTTACGAGCACGAGGGTAATCGCCAGCACCATGATAAGCATGATATACCCGATAGCCGAGCCGTAGCTCGTTTTCCATGTCACGAACGAGACGTTGTACAGGTGCATGGCAAGAAGCGGCGGCGCCATCGCGCCGCGGCCCGTGATACCCATCGGGAGGTCGAATATCTTAAACGCCTCGATGATCCTGAATATCAGCGCGAGCATGAGAATCGGTGAAACCATCGGCAGCGTGATTCTCGTGAACTTGAACCACCACGACGCCCGGTCTATCTCCGCGGCCTCGTAGAGGTATTTCGGCACGGCCCCGAGCCCCGCGAGCGAGAGCAGCATGACGAACGGCGTCCACATCCATATATCGGCGATAACGATCGAGTACAGGTTTCGGGCCGGGTCTTGTATCCAGTCGACCCGCCCGAGGCCTAAAAGGAAGTTGAACATACCCCAGTTCGGATCGTAGAAAAGCTTCCACATCAACCCGACGATGACGGGCGACATCGTCATCGGCAGCACGAGAAGCGTCGTGATGAGCCCCCTACCCTTGAAGTCGAGCTGGAGCAAAAGGGCGAGCCCGAAACCGAGAATCATCTCCCCGGCCACCGTCATGATGACGTACTTCGCAGTGGTGATGAACTTCTCCCACATCTCCGGGTTGGTGAGTACATCCGCGAAATTCTGCGAACTGACCCAGGCTGGGTTCTTTCCCCACACGTTCGCCATCTTCGCACTGTAGTCCGTGAATGAGAGAAACAGAGACCAGATTAAAGGAAACACATTTATCGCGATGAGGAGTATGAGCGTCGGGAGTATAAAGACCCGCATCAGGGTTTTGTCCCTCACGCCGCGATAGTGTTTCTCGAGCGCAACGCCGGGGTTTTCGTCAACATTCTTACCCATCTGTCTCTCCCTTTATCCTATACTATGTATGGTATAAATAAAAACAGCATCCTCCGGCGAAACCGGAGGATGCGATTCAGATACTGCATTACTTAATAATATCCGGCCTTTTCGAAGATCGCTGTCCACTCCTTCGCGCACCTGTCCAGCGCCGCTTGCGCGGTCCCCTTGCCGCCGACGACATATTCCGCTATGTACTGGCTGAACGTCCGAAGCAGAACGTCGTACTCGGGGCATGCCCACCAGTCCTTGAAGATCTCCATGGAGACTTTGAATGTCGGGTTGTACGGCGTCGCGTTGAGGAACTCCTGGGAGTTCAGGACTTCGGCATGGCAGGTGTAACCGCCGAGCCTCGCCCACTCCATCTGCGTGTCCTTTTTGATGAACCAGTCGAGCCATTTCATGGCAAGGTCTTTTTTCTTCGAGTAGGTCACCACTGACGCACCCTGTCCTCCGAGCGCCGCGAACTGGCGGGTCTTTCCGTCGGCCCCCTTCTGCGGCGGGCAGGCGAAGTAGCCGGTGTTCTTGGCATATGGGTTCGTCGCCTCGTTAGCCAGCGCAGGGAAGAAGGCGAGATAATTGCACGCCATAGGCACGATTCCCGCGGTAAAGGCGTCGTTGCTCTTTACGTAGAAGGCGTCGCCGAATCCGGGAGGCGTGAACTTGAAGAGCTCGTGGTAGTACTCGATGCCCTGGATCGACCCTTTCGAGTTTAAAAGCCCCTCGACCTTGTAGGTGGAATAGTCACCGAGCTCGCCGCCGAACGACCAGATCACCTGCTCCGCGAACATCGCGAGCGAGTCGTAGCCGTTGTCGCCGTATATCGCGATTCCGTAGAACCCGTTGTCCGGATTGTGGAAGAACTGGGCGATGTCCTTCAGCTGGGTCCATGACTTCGGAATGCCGAGGTCATAGCCGTACTTCTTCTTGAAAGCGGCCTTGTTTTTCGGGTCCTCGAAAAGGTCCTTCCTGTAGGCCCATGCCAGCGCGTCTCCCTCGCACGGCACCGCGTAGTAGCGTTTTCCTCCCTTCGGATATTCTGCGAAGTTCATGAGCGATGCCGGGGTGAAGGTCTTGTCCACACCCTTCTCCTTGATCCAGTCGGTAAGCTCCACGTAGTGTCCGTTCACCGCCATGTTTCCGATGTCCTGGCTGTCACCGACGATGATGTCCCACGCGTCGCTTCTCGCGATCATCTCCGTGTTGTACTTCTGGACGAACGTCTCCCACGGAGTCTGCTCGACGACCACCTTTATCCCTGTCTCCTTTGTGAAGCCTTCGGAGAGCTTCTGCAGGTAATCGGCGGGCGCCCACTGAGCCCAGTGGATTGTTATAAACTGTTCCTCTGCAGGCTTTTCCGCCGACTTCTCGCTGCTGCTGGCGAATGCGACCCCCGCGGCCAGTGTGAAGCACAGGATCAGTGTGAAAACCAAGTGTACTCTTTTCTTCATTGATGTATAACCTCCTTTGAATGGTGTAAACCGTTGATCGTAAGGCTATAATCGTGTCTTGTGCATCACCTCCTTGCGGTGTAAGTATTGTATGCACTTCAAAAAAATACATGCCGTGCTGCCGCGCCCGCGGTCAGGGCGGTTTTCACTATACACCCGCGCCACACCGGTACCTCCAACGTTCAGACTGACCAGTCCGTAATCCGCTCGCTGCTTTTTTTTCTTTCAAGTAGGGCTGTAGCGGGAGAGTTATATGCAAAAAAGGAACGTTTTAAACCGCGACGATCCAAAGGCGAACCTTCTTAGTTACTATAATTAACAAACTATGATCCTAACACATTTTACCCAGTGTGTCAATAATTTATTGACAATGTCATTTGGACGATGTCGACCGGTACGGTACGAGTAAAAAAAAGACAATAACGTATTTTTTTTGAAAGGCAATCGGTTTTGATAGGTTTTTTATCGGGTTGGAGGGCTCAGTCGACGAGCACGCGTATGATCCTGCTTTCGCTTTCCACCTCCGGAAAGGAATCGATCGTCTCCATGGCTCTTCGGACGTCCTCTTCTACGGCGTCGTGCGTCATCATCACAAGCGGAACATGCTCGAACTTTTCCTCCGTCTCCTTCTGGATCACGGAAGCGATGCTGATGCGGTTTTCCCCGAGCACCCCCGCTATCTTGGAGAGTATGCCGGGACGGTCGAGCACGTTGAATCTGAAGTAGTAGCGGGCCTTGTTTTTCTCGAACGAGACCTGCGGAAGATCGGAAAAGAAGGCGTACCGCTTGCTGTTGTACTCGCCGCGCGAGAGGATGCGTCCGGCGATGTCCGCGATGTCCGCGACGATCGCGCTCGCGGTCGGCCGGGCGCCCGCACCCTTTCCGTAGTACATCGAGGTTCCGAGGAAATCGGATTCCACCATTACCGCGTTGTCCTCCCACAGCACCGCGGCGAGCGGGTTCTCCTTGCTCACGAGCGTGGGGTGGACCTTCACGAGTATGCCGCGATCGGAGATCTGCGCCACCGCGAGCAGCTTCGTGACGAACCCGAACTCTTCCGCATACGCGATATCCTTTATGTCGATCCCGTCTATACCCTCCATATACACGCTGTCGTGGTTTATCACCGTGTTGAAGGCGAAGGATGACAGTATCGTGATCTTGTGCCGCGCGTCGCCGCCTGAAATATCGAGGTACGGATCCGCCTCGGCGAACCCGAGTGCCCGCGCCTCTTCGAGCGCCCGGGCGAAATCGATCCCCTCTTTGGTCATCTTCGTCAGTATGAAGTTGCTCGTTCCGTTCAGTATCCCGATTATCTTCGTGATCCGGTTACCTACGAGCGCCTCGCGGATGGTCTTTATGATGGGGATGCCGCCGCCGACCGAGGCCTCGAACCCGATCTCCACCTCTTTTTTCAGAACGCGGTCGAAGATCTCCACGCCGTGCTGCGCGAGTAGCGCCTTGTTCGCGGTGACTATGTGCTTCTTTTTGTCGACCGCGGAGAGGATGAGCTCTTTCGCGACCGTCGTTCCGCCGATAAGCTCCACGACGATATCGATATCCGGATGGTTCAGCACCTCCATCGGATCTTCGGTGAAGACCTCGTCGGAAATGCCGAGCGTTTTCTTTCTTCCTCCGTCCTTTTCCGCAACTTTGAGCACGCGAATGTCGATGCCCGACTTGTTTTTAATAAGGTCTCCGTTCTTTTGAAGAAGCTCCCATACGCCGCCGCCCACCGTTCCCACCCCGAGCAACCCTACCGCTACTTCTCTCATTTTGCGCTCCTCAGGCACTTACCTATATGTTCTTTGAGACCGTCGTACTCGAAGAAGACGTCGAACTCGGGAAAATCCTTCACCACCTTTTTGGAGGGTCGAAAGAGAATACCGAGATCCGCCTCCTTTAGCATGGTGGTATCGTTGTACGAGTCTCCCATGGCAATCACCCTGAATCCCATCTGCGAAAATCCTGAGACCGCCTTCTTCTTGCCGTCCTTCTGCCTGAGCCGGTAACCCGTTATTGCACCCGTACCGTCTATCTTGAGGGAGTTGCAGAAGATGGTCGGATACCCGAACTTGGGCAAAAACGGCTGAACGAACTCGTAGAAGCTGTCCGTGAGGATGACCGCCTGGGTCTCTTTTCTGACCCATGCGAGGAATTCGAGCGCTCCCTCGAGCGGGTCTATGCGGGCGATCGTATCCTGAATGTCTTTCAAAAGAAGCCCGTTCGACTTCAGGATCTCAAGCCGCCCCTTCATGAGCGCGTCGTAGTCGGAGATGTCCCTCGTGGTGAGCCTGAGCTTTTCGATCCTCGTGCGTTCCGCGACCGCGATCCAGATCTCCGGTATGAGGACTCCCTCGAAGTCCATTGCAACGATGGTGGGTTTGATGTACATAAAAACCGCCCTCAGAAAGAGATTTCTTAAGATACTACGCTTCCCTGGGTTTTGTCAACCGCAAGAGCAGCGCTTCGAGGGCAGGAGAAACAAGCCGGATACCGCTCTTTTCGAGCGCGGTATTTCAACGGTATTCCAAATGAAATAGAAACCGCTTCGTCGCTTTCGTTTTCAGCACATCCCTGTGAATCGTTTTAAAAGTTTACAAAGTTTACGCCTGTCCCCTGTGGACAAACTTGTGAGCAAACTGTTTATAATCCATATCGCAGGGTTACTGCGGTTTCTTCGTAAGGTAGAACTCCACCCTGCGGTTTCTCGACCTCCCGAGCTCCGTTTTATTGTCGTCGATGGGCATAAGCTCTCCCCTCCCCTCCGTGGAGAGTCTCTCCCGGTCGACGTCATGCTCCACAAGATACTGGTACACGGAATACGCGCGCCGTTCCGAGAGGCCCTGGTTGTACTCCTCCGTACCGATCGAGTCCGTGTGCCCGACGATGTTCACCCGGTAGTTCGGGAACTTCTCGAGGATCTCCGTAAGCCTGTCGAGTATCGGGAAGCTCTCCGGGCGGAGGTCGGCGCGGTCGAACTCGAACTGGATCGAGTTGATCATGATCTTCAGCCCCTGCGGCGTCTTGATCACGAGAATATCGGTATCGAACCGTCTCACCAGAAGCACCCTGTTCCTGTATTTGTCGTACGCCTCGAGCTCAACCGTGTAACCTGCAGCGGAGTCCACCAGCATCACCCACCGGCCCCCCACCTCCTTATAGGTATACGGGTCGGACGGCTTGAAGTAGGACGGTATGCGGACCGGGTCGGAATAGCCGTCCCACCGTATCTTGTCCCGGTAGCTTCCACGGCCGCTGAAACGCTTGAACGGCGTGCTTCTCTCGATCTTCCCGTCGTATTCCCTGTAGATCGAGATCTGCCACTCCTCGACGCCGCTCTTGTCGTCGAGCTCGACGTTTATGTACATCGTATCCGATTCGCCGTCGCCGTCGGGGGAGAAGAGCGTCGGGGAGACCACGAAGAGGGCCGCGGGCGGGGTGGTATCGACGACGATCTCTCCCGGCGTGCTCGTCGGATGGTTGCCGCTCTTATAGAGAAGACTCATCGCGTAAGCGTAGAGACCGTCCGGAACAGTCGTCTGGCCGTCGTCCTTGCCGTCCCACTGGATCACGGCAGGCGGCGCGCCGCTTCCCTTCATCGCCCGTACGACCTTGCCCTGTGTGTTCAGAATGCTGAGCTGACGCTCTAAGAGGTCCTTATCCGACGACAGCTTCGTGGAGAACCGGACCTTGTCGAACGCACCGTCGCCGTTCGGAGAAATACCGCTTTGGTCGGCTGATATAGAAACCGTCTCATATTTCGTCACGAGAATGATATCCGCAAGCTGTTTCGAAGTCCTGTTGCCTGCGGAATCGGCTCCGCTGACGTTGTAGGAATATATCCCCTCGGGAAGCGGTTTGCCGTCCTTGTCCCTTCCGTCCCATACGATTTCGGCGGGCGGTGTCCCCTTCCACTCGAATTTCCTGACGCTTACGCCTTTAGTATCGAGTATATCTGCGGTGTACACGTCGTCCGGCTCACCGCTGATCTTCTGATACACCGTGATCGTCTCCTTCACGCCGTCGTTGTTGGGTGATATGTACCGATCAGGGACGAAAAGTTCGATGAGCGGAGAGGTCGTGTCGAGCCTGACGTCCTTCGGTTTCGAAATAGGGTTGTTTCCGGTATCGTACTGTACGCCCAGAGACGCCTGGTACAGCCCGTCTTCCGAGAGAGTGCCGGCGGAAGTTTTTCCGTCCCAGACTACCTCCCCAGGGAGCCCCGGTCCGAGCTCTTTCGAGGTATACGTCCTGACAAGCTCTCCCGCCCTGTTTTTGATCTCCATTCTCCAGTTCGTTATTCCCTCTTTGCTCGATATGTTGAGCTTGAATCGGACCATGTCGATAACGCCGTCGCCGTTCGGGGAGAAGGCATATTCGACAGGTTCGACCGACACCTCCTCGAAACCTGTCACCAGCTTGATCGGGCCGACCGCACTGCTCTTAGTGTTCCCCACCTCGTCTTTGCCCGTTATCATGTAGGTATAGTTTCCCTCTACCGGCTGCGTATTTCCGTCTCCCATGCCGTCCCATACCACGACGCCCGGAGGGTTCTGGCCGAAGTCGAAGCTCTTGAATACCGCACCCGATGCATTCAGTATCTGCGCCTCGAATTTGTCGCCCTGCCCGGCCTTTATATCCTGCACGACGCTTATCGTGTCCTTTATTCCGTCACCGTTGGGAGAGAACGCGGTAATGTTGGAGCTGACCTTGATATCCGGCGCCGTGTTGTCCACCCTGACGAACTTGTAGAAGGTTTCCGGGTAGTTCCCGCTTTCGTAGAAAAGGGAGAAACGCAGCGTATAGAGGCCGTCCGGGAGAATCCGTCCGGTCTTTTCCTTACCGTCGAAGCTCAGGGTATCGGGGAAGTCCTTCTGTCCGGCGTATTGCCGTACGATATTGTCTTTTTCATCGAGAATGTCGAGCCGCCAGTCGAGGAGGCCATCCTTGCTCGACGAGAAGAGCTTGATGTCGTTGAGGTCGAAGTACCCGTCGCCGTTCGGGGAGAACGCGCGCAAGGAGGGGGAAACCGATACCTTCTCGTATTCGGTCTTCACCACGATATCGGCGACCTGCGTTTCCGAGCGGTTGCCGGCAGGGTCCGTGGCGACGACCGAGAAGTTGTACCCTCCCTCCGCCACCGTGGCGCCGTTGTCGTCCCTGCCGTTCCATGTCCACTTCTGCGGGACGGATCCTTCGAACTTCTTCTCGACGACCGGATTTCCCTTCTTGTCCGTTATAGTGAGCACGACGGCGTCCTCCGGAGCAATGTTCTCGCTCTCGATCTTGAAGCTTACAGTGTCCTTCGCCTTGTCGTCGTTCGGCGAGAACAAGAGGAGGTCGCTCTCCGCCTTGACGAGCGGTATCTCGGTATCGACGATCACCTTCTTCTTTTCGGTAATGGTCTTATTGTTGTTCTCGTCCCACGCGGTGAGCGTGTAGTAGTACACACCGTCTTTAACGAGCTTTCCCTCGGAATCCTCCCCGTCCCACTCCACCGCCTTCGGGATCTTGACCTCCTCCTTCTTCGCGAATATCCGGCTGAAGTACTTGCCGAGCGTCATGTACCGTATCTTCCGCACGTCCTGGGCCGCGTACGACTTTACCGGCCTGCCCTGCTCGTCCGTGATATCGAGCTCCCATCCGAAGACCATCGTATTGTCGCTGATATCGAGGTTGAACACTTCCCTGTCCTTTACGCCGTCATGGTTGGGTGAGAAGTACACTTCCTCCGTACCGACTTCCGTCTGCGGCGGTCGTGTGTCGTAGTTACCGAACGCGACCGATATACCCGCGTTGTGCGTGTATTCCTTCGTTCCGTTGAAGTTGACAGGCAGAAGCGAGTAGGAGACCTGCAGGTCCGTGTCCTTGATGGTAAAATTCACATCCACCCCGAAGCTGATCGGATCTATCTCCTGGACACCGAGGTTCACACCGAGCTTGACGTTGACCATATCGAAGAAGACGTTCTCGAGCCCGAACCCCATGAAGAAGTTGAACGGATTGAACGGCACCATGACGTGCGTGCCGAACCTGGCCTTATAGAATCCCGCACGCACGAACTCGAGGTTTCCCCCGAGATCGACCGCGAAGGGCGGAAAGCTGTCGTAGCCGGTGTACGATATGTTCTTTCCAAGATTCCTCACCGCGCCGCCGAGCGAGTAATCGAACAGCCCGAATCCCGTACCGTCCCTGAACTGCCTGTAGATGGTTCCTATATCGACGGACGCTAAAAAATCCTGCTCGGGGCCCTGGGCGTACCCGAGATTGATCCCCGCGCCGAACAGCCACTCCTCGCTTATCGCCTTCGAGAATGTGGCCTTTATTCCGTACACGTCTCCCGCGGTCAGTCCATCCGGAGAGTTGAGCATGAGGAAATTACCGGTGATGACGCCGTAGATCGAAGGAAAGCTCCCTCTCGCGTTGAGAAGGAAGTTCTGCCCGCCGAGACCTCCCATGGATAGGTCGGTGGTTATCCGTTTCGTATCAGCATATGCGGCGGGGTTGTAAAGGTTCGCATCCATGGTCATGAAGTACGACACCCCGCTCGCCCCGAGTGGAAAGTAGCTGATGCCGTTTCCGAGATAGTAAAATTGGGAGCCCGGAATCTGTGATGCGAAAAGCGGGGCCGATACCGCCAGGATGAAGATACAGGCTATCAGGATCGTCTTCTTCATCGGAAATCTCCGGAATATGACATTAAGAAACCGTATACAAATACCGCATATATACTATAGCACACAGGCGTCAATTGTAAACGAAAAGATTATATGATACAAGAACGTATAACGCAAGATTGCATCGAACCGTGGCGTGCGGGCATTCCCGCCCGCATACCGATCGTTGACCTGCAGGCGGCGACCCGGCTACCGCAGCGCATGAGGCAGTATATAGTATATGCCGAATCGATCGAAGATCCCGTCTCCTCCGTCAATATACCCGTTCTGCGGAAACGACCGTAAAAACAGACGCGCCGACATCGTACCGAACACGTCCTTCAAACCCCGTGAGCGACGGTACTCCACCAGGTTGGGGGCGTCTACGGAGGCGATCGAACAGAGCGCGGCCACGGCATCATCGAAATAGCCGATCTCGTCTACGAGACCCACCTCGAGCGCCTCCCCTGCGATGTATATCGTGCCGTCGGCCAGCTCGGTCACCTCCTCCCGTGTGAGGTTCGGTCTCCCCGCAGCGACCGCATCGACGAACCGGTCGAGCATATTGTCGACGATCTTCTGTAAGATGGCGATGTCCTCGTCGTCCACTCCGCTGAACGGCGACAAAAGGCCCTTGTGCGCGCCGCTTTTCACCATGACATACTTCACCCCGTACCGGTCCATGAGATCCTTGAAGTTGAAGCTCCCGATGATCACCCCGATGCTTCCTACGATCGAGGTCGGGTATGCGACGATATGCTGGGAGGAAGAGGCTACATAGTAGCCGCCGCTCGCAGCCACCTGTTTCATCAGCGTAACGACCGGGATACCGGTCTCCTCCCGGAACGTACTGATCTTGTGGTACAAGACGTCGCTTGCGGTCACGGTCCCTCCCGGGCTGTCCACGACGAGCAGCACTCCCCGTATCCTGCGGTCGTCCGCGATGAGTCTGAGCTGGTTTCCGACCGAGTCGACGGGATTCTCGATGTAATCCCAAAGACCTTCCCTCCGGTCGAACTCCGAGAGAAACCCCTCTACCCGTACCACCGCTATCTCCTGCTCGCGCCCCTCACGAAACCGGAACGCACCTTCGTCCAGGTACACCTTGCCGTATCCGTCATACTCTCCGTCGCCCGCTTTTACCATGCGGAAGGCGGCCCCCGCACCGAGAATCAGTACGAGCACAACCACGTTCACAAGCAGGCTCGCGACGAAGACCCCGGTTGCAACCGCACGAACGATAGCATCGAGCGACCTTCTCCGCTTTTTATTTTCACCCCGCCGCTTTTCGTAGTCCATGCGTTTTCTTTCGCCTCCCTTCTGATAATATGGCAGGGCCGGGTCGTTGTCAAACACTGTTTTTTGACACCGGTAAAAATCAGTTGTTGCGGCTTTACGCCGATGCTGCTATCTTATAAACCCGTACGGTATAGCGAGACGAATCGCCGGGAGGGACTGTAATGCCGGTATACGAATATATCTGCAGAAGCTGCAGCCACAAGTTCGAAACGCTGGTGAGAAACGCAGATAACCGTGTCCTCTGTCCGCAGTGCAACTCCCCCGAGTTGTCGAAGTGCTTCAGCACGTTCGCCCACCGCGGAAAGGAGGCCGGGGCGGATGCCGATTCGAGCCCTTCTTCAGGCTCGAAAAGCTGCAGCGGCTGCCACAGCCGTAACTGCGCCTCCTGCAGGTGACCGGCCTCGGATGCGGCGCCGCCGCGTTCGATATAACGGTACCCTACAAGGAAATGCTGCGGCACCGCCGCGTTCGATATAACGGTACCCTACAAGGAAATGCTGCGGCGCCGCCGCGTTCGATATAACGGCACCCTACAAAGAAATGCTGCGGCACCGCCGCGTTCGATATAACGGTACCCTACAAGGAAATGCTGCGGCACCGCCGCGTTCGATATAACGGCACCCTACAAAGAAATGCTGCGGCGCCGCCGCGTTCGATATAACGGCACCCTACAAAGAAATGCTGCGGCGCCGCCGCCATTATAAAGCCGCTTCGGAATAAGGCATGACGGATCGGCCTATACCGCATCCTATCTACCGCGCTTTCGGAGAGCCTCCAACGCGACCTCCCGGTCGTCGAAGTGAATTTTCTTTTGCCCGAGTATCTGATAGTCCTCGTGCCCCTTACCCGCGATCAGCACGATATCATCAGGCATCGCCATCTCGATCGCGCGGTAGATGGCGCTCTTTCGATCCGGCACCACAATGTGGTTCGTTCTTAAAAGGCCTTTTTTAATATCCTCTATGATGGCGAGCGGGTTTTCCGTTCTCGGGTTGTCGGAAGTGACGATGGCGACATCCGACCCCTTTTCCACCACCCCGCCCATGAGCGGCCGTTTCGTCCTGTCCCTGTCGCCGCCGCAGCCGAACACCGTGATGATCCTTCCCGTTTTCAGCGCGCCCGCGGCGTCGAGAAGCTTCTGCAGCGCATCGGGCGTATGCGCATAATCGACGAACACGTGTATATCGCTTTCTTCTCCAACCCGTTCGAACCTTCCCGGAACGTTTTCAAACCGCTCCACCGCCCGCCGTACCGTGTCAGCGTCCACCCCGAGGCGCTCCGCGGCGGCGGCGGCGGCTAAGATATTGAAGATGTTGTGCATACCGATGAGCCGGGTGCGGAATCCGACGCCGTTTATCGAAAACTCCGACCCCGATAAAGAGAGGTTTTGCACCCCGCCGCGGACGGCGGCCGAAGGGCCCGTCCCGTAGGTCACCACCGTTCCCTTCGCCATGCGAACGAGCCTTCGGCCGTATTCGTCGTCCGTGTTGAGTACCGCGACGGATTCCGGCGATAGCCCCGTGAACAGCCGGCTTTTGGCCTCGAAATACTCCTCCATAGTCCGGTGAAAATCGAGATGATCCTGACTGAGGTTGGTGAATACGGCCAGATCGAAATCGGACGGAAGGACCCGCTCCATGGCGAGGGCATGCGAGGAAACCTCGATGATACAGTGACTCGTTTTTCCCTCCCGCATTCCGTGTAAAAAAGACTGTATGACGAGGGGATCGGGAGTCGTGTTGTCCGCTTTTCTCTCGACACCCGCGTACCGGTACGATACCGTGCCGATCACGCCAGGGGCAAGCCCCGCCTCCTGAAGGATCTTTTCGAGAAGATAGGTAAACGTCGTCTTTCCGTTCGTACCCGTAACACCGATGAGGGTCATGTCGTTCGACGGAAATCCAAAGAAGGCTCTCGATATAAGAAGGACTTCCCGCCGGGCGTTGTCCGTACGGCACACTGCAACGCCCGGCGGCACTGCGCCGATGCGATCCCGCGTTTTCTCCGTCACGACCGCGACCGCCCCCTTTCGGACGGCGTCTTCTATATATCTGCTGCCGCTCTCCTTATACCCCTCGACCGCAATGAATAGCGCGCCCTTTTCAACGTCCCTCGAATCGGTGGTTATACGCCTGATAAGGGGGTCACAATCAGCCCCGCCTGCGCCGCTTTTAGAAAGGCCAAGAAGCTCTTTCAGTCTCACGGCCGGCCGTTTTCCATTCTCTCCCATTGCACTACTCCCGCGACACATGCTATATTATAGTATCGATCCAGGCATTTTGGTAAATATAATGAGAGATCGGTATAGGGCGACACGGAATTATGGGCAGGGCGCATGAAAATCCTCATAACAGACGTCCTTACAGTAACCATGGACCCGTCGGGCACGATCGACAGGCTGAACCTTCTGATAGAAGACGACCGTTTCAAATCCGTTTCTAAAAGCGGCGGGGCGTCTCCCAACGGCGATCGCACTATCGACGGAACGAACCTGCTGGCCCTCCCCGGATTCGTGAACGGGCACATCCACTGCGACGTCACCCTCGCCCGCGGCCTCGGAGACGGCCTGACCCTGTACGAGCAGGATCACGATTCTTTCGTATCGCAAAAGGGGTGGTTTAAAGACCAGCTCGACGGCGAGGCGAGACGGCTGTCGAGGCTCCTCCAGTACGCGGAAGCGGTACGCGGCGGGACGACGTTCATCTGCGACGTCCCGTTCTGGCACTACAAAGACGATCTCGTCTCGCCCTTCGAAGAGGTGGGAGTGCGCGGTGCGGTCGTTTTGGATTACAGAAAAAACTTCCTTACCGGCGAACCGGTGGAGGAAAAGGAGTACTTCAAAACGGCGCAAACCCTCCGGAACGCGGGGATCCTGCCGGTCGTTGAGCTGCCCGCCGAGGAGGATTTCGAAACGCCGCTTTTACTGCGGCTGTACCGGCGCGCCTGTGATCTCGACGCCCCGATCCAGCTCCACCTCGCGGAAACGGTGTGGCGCATCGAGCTGATACGGAAGAGATACGGCGGTTCCCCGGTACGGTATCTGAACGAGATCGGGGTGCTGTCGGAACGGATCATCGGCTCGCACGGGGTGTATCTCGACGACGGCGACATCACGATGCTGAAAGAAAGCGGCGCAAAGATAGTGAACTGTCCGGCTGCGGAGATGAAGATCGCCGACGGAACCGCACCGGTCGCCGCACTCATGCAAAAAGGCGTCGACGTCTGTATCGGTACCGACGGCGCGCTCTGGAACGATTCCGCGGACATGTTCCGTGAGATGAAGGTCTTAATGCTCCTGCAACGTCTCGCATTCGGGGCGGGGTCGATGCCCCCCGAACGTGTTATACGTGCCGCAACAATCGGCGGCGCCAGGGTGTTCGGCATGCAGAAGGAAACCGGCTCCATCGAAGAGGGCAAGCACGCAGATCTCGTCCTCGTCGATCTGGACAGGTTCCATCTCGTACCGCACTACCACGGAGCCCGGTCCAACGTCTTAGAGCTTATTACCGGTTGCGCAACCGCGGCGGACGTCCATACGGTGATAGCCTCCGGGAAGATCGTAGTGGACCGGGGAAGGCTCACTACGATCGACGAGGAAGCATTGAAAAAACGGTGTCAAGATCTTGCCTGCCGGCGATTCCGGGACCTTGACTGACCGTCCGGCGGCCGCCTGAAACAGACCATGCTGTGGTTTCTGTTCCCTTAGGGAGAGGAGATACCATGAACATAGACCTGAACGATCACCTCAGTCTCAACCGTATCGTGTTTTCAATCTCCTCCACCAAGGAGCAGACGATAGATGAGCTGATAGAAGCTTCACGGGCCGACGGGAAGGTCGACGACGTACCGCGGTTCAAGAAAGCCCTCCTCAGGCGGGACGCCATAATGAGCACCGGCATCGGCTACGGCGTGGCGATTCCTCACGTCAAGATGGAGGGAATCGACGACTTCTTTATTACGATCGGTATACATAAACGTGGAGTGGACTGGGACTCTCTGGACAACAAACCCACGCACCTCATCTTCCTTATCGCGGGACCGGAGAACCAGCAGGAGCGGTATCTTAGAATTCTCGCCAAGCTCACCATAGTAATCAAGAAGCCGGACATAAGAAAGCGGCTGATCGGATGTCATACGAAATACGACATCCTCGAAACCATGCTGAAGACCCCGGGGCATACCTGAATCGCCGGGCACGAAAGAGTCGCCCGGGACGCGAAACCCACGCCTATCCGCGGATCATTCTTTCACAGCGGCTGAGAAAGAGCTGTGAGGGGGGATCTCCCCCGAGGAGCTTGTTCACCTTCTTGAAGTCGTACAGCGCGACCTCGTACCGTCCCTCCAAGAACATCTCGAGACCGTGGGAGTACAGTTTTATCGACTGCTCTATACCGCCGTCCCTGACTAAGAAGATCTCGTTGATATATGTCTCCGGCAACGAATCGTTTTCCGTATTCACGAGGTCCAGTTTCCTGAAACGCACGGCAGGATACCGTACCAGCTCACCCTCGGAATCCGTTACGAGCGAGACGTTGTAGTATCTCGCGTGACCGAGCATCCGGTGCGCGCTTTCACATACTTCGCCGATCACCGTATAGGAGTCTCCCACTGTCCCCGTCACCGCAGTCCCGCAGGAAAGTCCCATCCGTACCTTCCACCGGATTCCGCTCTTGTTATCGACTTTGTTTCTGTTGTCGACCCACTGAAGCAGTCTCCCCGCCGTTTCGACGGCACGGACAAAGGCGTTTTCATCCGCACCCGGAACACCGAACACGAGATTAAGGCGCGGTCCGTTGGAGAAGTTGATGATCCCGCCGTTCTTCGTTGCGTCGCCTTTCAGAAACGAGTACAGCCTGCTGAGCTCGTCCGTGATGACCTGGGGGTAGAGATCGCCTATATGCTCGTAGAATCCCACGAGCTCGACGGCGAGTGAGCAGACGGCCTGCCTCCTGCTCGTCACCTCGGTGATGTTTTCCTCGCTGTAACCCAAGAGGGTCTCGTCGTCCACATATTTCCTGTATAGAATCACGAGCTTTTTCAAATTTTCCCGTTTCTTCATACACTCCTTCAGCTTTCCCTCGAGACTCGAGAGAAGCGAGGCCGATCCCCTGATCAGCCGGTTGAAACCGGTAAGGATCTCGACCGCCTCTGGCCCGTACCCCGGCGATATCTTATCGCGCTCCTTCTGCTTGCGGAGAGATCCGGCATCGAACCTCGTCCTGAGCTCTGACAGCAGGTAACGCCACCGCACCAGGACGTTCCGTTCGGCGAGAAGAATAAAAACGATACATAAAATCCACCCGCCCACGAGTATGTATAAAAGCTCGTTTCTGTACCGGAAGAGATCGCCCGCCATGGAGTATACGACGAAGGTGACGCAGGGATCCGGATAGGCGACGTAGTATCCGATCCTGTCTTCGAGCCGGAGCTCTCCTTCCGGACTCTTTTTTGTGTTTTCAATTACGGAACGATCCGCCATCGTGCCGGTCGTGGAAAAGGGATATATACGCTCCCCCGTTTTGGAGAAGAAGGCCAGCAACCTGATATCATCGGAATCGAAGTATTCGGAAGCGGCGTAGAAGGCGTCGGTCATTTCACCGGCCGACATCCCGTCCCCGGAGGCTGCACGCCGTGCGTCGACTATCGTGAGGACGAACTTCGCCGTCTCACGGTGAAAACCGATCTGCCGCCTCGTGAGGTCCCACGTATAGATGAGGTAGACGCCTGCGAGGGTGAGGGAGAGAAAGATGATGACGACGGAAAGCGTGTTAACGGTAAGCTTCAGGCCAGTTCTCATCCCGTGCATCGACCCTGTCAGATGGAATGTCGGTACTACTCGCGTACCCGCGTGATGTCGGCCCCGAGTTTCTTCAACCGCTCCTCGAGCCTGAGATACCCCCGGTCTATCTGCCCGATATTGTAAATAACGCTCTCGCCCTCCGCACACAGGCTCGCAATGAGGAGCGCCATGCCCGCCCTGATGTCCGGGCTCGTAAGCTGCGTTCCGTACAGCTTCGAGGGACCCGATACGACCACCCGGTGCGGGTCGCAGAGCACGATTCTCGCCCCCATGCTGGAGAGCTTGTCCACGAAGAACAGCCTCCCGTCGAACATCTTCTCGAATATCAGCACCGTCCCCGCCGCCTGCGTGGCGGTGACCACGGCGATGCTCGTGAGGTCCGTCGGAAACCCGGGCCACGGCGCGTCGTAGATGGTCGGTATCTCACCGAAATGATCGTTCTTGATCTCGAGACGCTGTCCGCCCGGAACGACAACGTCGTCGCCTTTGGCCTCGATACGTACGCCGAGCTTCCCGAAATAGTACCGGACCATCCTGAGATGCTCGGAACAGGCGCCGGTGATCGTGATTTCACTTCCCGTGACCGCCGCGAGCGAGATGAAGCTGCCGACCTCGATATGGTCCCCTATGATCCTCCAGCCGCCGCCCCCGAGCTCTCCGTTCCCCTCCACCGTGAGGACATTGCTTCCGGTACCCTCTATGCATGAGCCGATGCTGTTTAAAAACCCGATAAGGTCCTGGACATGAGGCTCGCTCGCCGCGTTTCGTATTACGGTGCGGCCCTTCGCGCGGGTACTCGCCATAATCGCGTTTTCCGTGGCCGTGACGCTCGGTTCGTCCAAAAAGAGCTCGTTACCCCGAAGACCGCCCGCCTCGACGATAAACCCCTGCTTCTCCGTATGCACCTCCGCGCCGAGGCCGCGAAACGCGTAAAAATGGGTATCGAGTCTCCTTCTTCCTATGACGTCGCCGCCCGGAGGAGGGAAATACACGTTCTTGCCCCGGGCGAGCAGCGGGCCGGCAAGCAGGATGGAGGCACGTATCTCGCACGCGTATTCCTTATTGAGACGTATTTTCCTTTCACGAGGTAGACGGGTCCGAACACGTACGGTATGATCGCCTATCCAGCTGACCTCGGACCCGATGCTCTCGAGGAGCCCGACCATAACCTCGACGTCGCGTATCTTCGGTACGTTTTCGAGCGTCACCGGTTCGTCGGTGAGCAGGGTCGCCGCCAGAATGGGAAGTGCCGCGTTCTTGTTTCCGCTCGGCGTTATCTGTCCGTTCAGCCGTGATGAGCCGCGGACAATGAAATACTCCATACAGGTCTCTCCGAATCTTCCTTTAATGTATGGCACCCCTGATTTTTTTTCAACTCTTTTATTGAAAACGCGACCCGTATCGGCGTCCGTCGGCACCACGCACACCGGCACAAGCTCTGAAATGCTGTAAAACGCGTGAATCGATTCGATTCTCTCGGCGGGCATGAAAGTAATGCTTCTTCGACGACTTCCTCTCAACTATGAAGTATAAACGGTTGTTGATATATGCCAAATGGGGTATTACTTTTTATAAAAAATTATCGCTCACATTTAGATGCGAGTGTCTATTTATTGAATTGGATCGCACCCCATCCGAATGGGATATTAATTTTTATTAAAAATTATCGCTCGCATTTAGATGTAAGTGACTATTTATTGAATTGGGTCGCACCCCATCTCGATTCGTATTATATTAACAAAAACGGAGCGGCGAGATGAGTACTGTGAGAACGAGATTTGCACCGAGCCCTACCGGTTACCTTCATATCGGGGGCCTTAGGACGGCGCTCTTTTCATGGCTCTTCGCCCGCCATAATGACGGCATATTCGTCCTCAGGATCGAGGATACGGACCGGTCTCGTCTCATAGAAGACGCTCTCGGCGACATCATAGAATCTCTCAGATGGGCCGGGATGGACTGGGACGAGGGCCCAGATACCGGCGGCCCGTACGGCCCCTATCTCCAGTCGGAACGGCGGGCGCTGTACAGCGAGTATACCGATCTCCTTCTCGAAGAGGGCCACGCATACCGCTGTTTCTGCTCCCAAGAACGGCTTCGGAGCATGAAAGAAAAGAATCCCGGTCAGGGATACGACCGCCGCTGCAGGAACCTCACCGCGGAGGAGATACAGCGTCACGAGACTTGTGGGGACCCCTTTGTAGTCAGGCTGAAGATAAAAGAAGGGGAAACGACCGAATTTACCGACGAGATACGCGGTATAATTAAGACGAACAACGAGCTCATCGACGATTTCGTCCTCATGAAATCCGACGGTTTTCCCACATATCACCTCGCGAACGTCGTGGACGACCATCTCATGAAAATCAGCCATGTGATCAGGGGCGACGAGTGGATATCGAGCACGCCCAAGCATGTACTGCTCTACGAAACGTTCGGGTGGAGCAAGCCGGTATTCGCCCACGTTCCCGTGATCCTCAGAGAGGGAGGCGGCAAGCTCTCCAAACGCCACGGCGCGACGACGGTACGGGAGTTCAAAAAGCGAGGCTACCTTCCGGACGCGCTCGTCAACTTCATCGCCCTGCTCGGCTGGTCGCTTGACGACAAGACCGAGGTTTTCTCCGTCGGCGAGCTTATCTCGTCTTTCGACCTCGCCCGTGTCAACCGGGCCGCGTGCGTCTTTTCCTACGAGAAGCTCGACTGGTTCAACGGCATGTACATCAGAATGAAGGACAAAGAGGAGCTCTACGACCTCTTTCTACCGTATCTCGTCGATGCGGGTCTTGTCCCGGAGGACTCCTGCCTGCATCGGGATTATCTTCTCAGGATCATACCTCTTGTCAGGGAACGAGTCAAACACCTGTCCGAGGTCTGTGATCAGGTCGCCTTCTTCTTCGACGAAGGGTACGTGACGCCGGGACTCGAGTTTCTCGTCCAGAAGAAGCTCACCGCAGCCGACTCCGCCCGCATCCTCGAGCTGTGTTCCGCTTCACTGCAGGATATCGAACGGTTCGAGGTGGAGGAGATAGAGAACGCCCTCCGCGGGCTCGTCGGGACGACCGGGTATAAAACAGGTCAAGTATTCATGACGATACGTGTCGCCGTCACGGGAAGGCCGGTCTCTCCCGGGCTGTTCGAGACGATGCAGGTCCTCGGTAAAAAGAGGGTACAAAAACGCCTGAGAACTTCCCTGTCCGTACTGAAAAAGGGCGAACAGGGGGATAATGTTTGATTAACGAAGTGGAATACGGTACACTTCTTACTACCAGCTGAATCGTGTGGGGGACTCTTGGGGAACTTCGGCATCATCGCGCTTTTTCCGTTCATAATCAGCATCTGTTTTCTTCTTTGGAAACAGGATGTTCTGCTCCCGCTTCTTTTCGGGCTCTTCGCCGGCGCGATCATCGTCTCACGGTTCAACCCTCTCACAGGCTTTCTCAGCATACCCGGCAATATTCTTACCGCCGCCCTCACCGATCCCTCCGGCATATACCTGCTTATTATTATTTCGGAATCCATCGTCTTCTTTTCCCTGATGGAAAGGTCCGGCTTCTTCGAGTCATTGAAAAAACTGTTCGCCGGATGGAAAAAAAGGGAGGGGGGGATACAGTACCTCCTCACGGCCTCAAGCTGTGCGCTGTTCGTGGAAAGGAACCTCTCCGCCCTCATAGTCGGGCTGTTCTCGAGACCCTTTTTGAATTCGAAACATATCACCCCCTGCAAGCATGCGTATCTCATAAACACGGTGGGAGGGTCGCTGTGGACGCTGATACCCGTTTCCGCGTTCCTGCCGGTGGGCGTCGCCGCAATCGGCGCCGCGTTCTCGAACCAGGGGATCGGCTACTCGCCTCTTTATGCCTTCTACAAGAGTCTCGGGTTTCAGTTTTACAACATCTTTTCCCTGTTTCTCGCCGTAACGACCGTGGTCCTGAAAAAGGACCTGCCGGTCATGAAAAGAGCAGATAAGACGGCGAACGGACCTCAAGCGGTCAGTTTCGGTTACATCCGGGCCGCCCAACAGAGAAAACCGGACAATCTCTCCCTCTACGCCGGTGTATGCGCCGTCGTTATTTTCCTCGCCGTCACGGTGGTGCTGATCGCACACGGGAAACCGCTCGATCGCGAGTGGGACTTCTTGGGGTACCAGCGCGTATTCATCGTTGCGCTCTTCTGCGCTTTAATATTCATCGTCCTCTACCTCCTTCTCTCGAAAACCGTACCCTACTCGGGATTCGGCGAGTGGAAAGACCAAAAGGGGTCTTTTTTCCGAACGGTATTCTATCTCGTCCTCTCGCTGTGCATGACGGTGCTTGCAAGAAAGATCGGCATCTACTCCATCTTCAGCCCTCTGAAAAACCTTAGCCTCTCTTCCGGCGCGCTGCCCTTGCTTATCTTTGCCGGCACTGCGGGGATCAGTTTTGTAACCGGGTCGGGCCTTCTTGCCGTCGTCACCATGACCCCGCTCGCCGTTCAGCTCACAAGCATGAGCCTCCCGCATCCTCTTATCGTCGACAACGTGATGTTCGCCTCCATAGGGGCGGTGTTCTCCGGAGCGACCTTCGGTGACGTAAATTCCCCCCTCTCGCCGCTCTTTATTATCTCGACGGCCTCCGCCCAGGCGCCTCTGTACGACCATTTCACCTCCCAGACGTCTTATTCGCTCATCGCCTTCTTCGTTACCGTCGTGTTCGGGTATCTTCTGTTCATGGCCGGCCTGAAACCGTATTTCTCCATCTCGACCGGCATGCTCGCCATTTTTGCGGGATTCATGCTGATAAACAGGCAGGGTACGCGTTTCTTTTCCTAAACCGAAGGCACCGCCTCCCCCGGTGTGCGTCTCATACGTCGGTTCGGTATCGGTGCATGATTCGGTTTGGAGCCATTATCTTGTTTTTGTCTAAACTCCCCATTCTCTTAATTATGTATTGACTTATTTAATTAAAATATATTATTTTAATTGAGGTAAGATTCGGCAAGATATACAACACGGGCTGAGGGAGACAAACCAAAGATAGATTGCCATACCCCTATCTTTGATATCCAATCAAATTCTACAAAGGCGAGAGGAGCATGTATGTTAAAGGGAGACGGTAAAATCATCAGTACTGAGGAAGCTGCGAGATTGCTGGGTGTATCTCAACAGTCGGTACGGAAATGGTGTCAGAGCGGGAAGATCAGAGCGAAGACTACACCGGGGGGATTCTACAAGATTGAACGGTCGGAGCTGGAACGGTTCAGACAAGAGTTCAACATGCCGAATCTCGATTCGAATGAATACGTTCTCATCATCGAGGAGAACCAGGAACGGGTCAAGTTCATCAGCGGCCTGCTCGAGATGCTCGATTTCGAGGTAGTCACCGCCGACAACCTCATCGGAATCGGTATTGCCATAGGACAGACGAGACCCTCGTTCATCATCTCTGGAACTTCGCTCTCGAAACTCGACCTCGAAAAGGTTCTCGTATCATTCATGGAGAGTGTCGAGACGAAGAATATTCCAATTCTGATTATCTCGGAGGAGGGGCAGAAGCTCGACGGTATTATCGATCAGTATAAATCTGATAGGAAACTGGCCGTTCTGTCGGAACCGCTCGATATTCATCAGTTCAAGCGGAAGGTGGAGGAACTCTCCTGATTCAACGGTTGTAACGAGACAAGGATGAAGAAAGAAGCCTGCTTCCGGAAGGAGGCAGGCTTTTTACATACCCGATCCTCTGAATGAAGGCTCATTCACGACAGAGCCTTCACTTCATCTCAAAATATCGCTTTTTCCGTTTCGACGTCGAAAACGTGTGTCTTCTCGAGGTCGACGACCAGCCCGACCTCCTTGCCGATCTCCGTCTTGTAATGGTGGGGAACACGGGCCATGAAAAAATCCTTCCCGGAACTGAGATGTAGGTATATCTCCGATCCGAGCGGTTCGATCACCTCGACCCGGGCCCTGATCAGTCTTCCCTCTTTGTCCTTCACTCCCGATTCATCGATGAGATCCTCCGGTCTGAAACCGAAGGTGACCCGTTTTCCCGCGTAGGATGATACCAGTTTGTTCTTGTCAGGCGTCAGGACTATGGTGAACGAGTCCGTTTTAATCGCATAACAGTCCTTCTCTTTAACGATTTCAGTGTCGATAAAATTCATGGGCGGGGATCCGATGAATCCGGCTACGAACTTGTTGACGGGGAAATCGTAGAGGGTGAGAGGATCGGATACCTGCTGAATAAGGCCGTCCTTCATCACAACGATCTTGGTGCCCATCGTCATCGCCTCGACCTGGTCGTGCGTGACGTAGATAATCGTGGCCTGCAGGTTCTGGTGAAGCTTGGCGAGCTCTGTCCTCATCTGAACGCGAAGCTTCGCATCGAGGTTGGACAGCGGCTCATCGAAGAGGAACACCTTCGGTTTCCGTACGATTGCACGCCCCACCGCCACCCGCTGGCGCTGCCCTCCGGAGAGCGCCTTGGGTTTTCTGTCGAGGAGGTGCTCGATATCGAGTATCTGCGCAGCCTCATGTACCCGTTTATTGATCTCGTCCTTCTTCATCTTCCTAAGCTCCAAACCGAACGAGAGGTTCTTGTATACGTTCATATGCGGGTAGAGCGCATAATTCTGGAAAACCATCGCAATATCACGGTCCTTCGGAGGAATATCGTTGACCAGCTTTCCGCCGATGAAGATCTCGCCCTCCGTTATCTCTTCGAGTCCCGCAACGCACCGCAGGGTCGTCGACTTACCGCATCCGGAAGGCCCTACCAGGACCAAGAACTCCTTGTCCTTGACCTCCAGATTGAACTTGTCGACGGCAACGACGTTCCCGTCGAAGACCTTTGTCAGCTCCTTTAACACTACCTCGGCCATGATATCCTCCACACATTTAATGTAATCGTTTACCCCTCGTATTCCATCCATTCATCTTTCGGATCATATATTTTACCCGTATTCATGCCCTTTTGTCAATGTTTTTTTATCCGAGATCCGGAATCTTCCTGTCGTCATTCCCGGCGTCGGTTGTTTTTTTATAGGAAACGGGTAAACGTTTACCTTGACTTTCAGTCTCTTCCGTTCTACTATACCGTCCACAGGGAGGGCGTTCATGGTTACCATCCGGGATGTCGCAAAAAAAGCGGGCTGCTCCACCGCCACCGTTTCCCGCGTCATCAATAAGAAGGGAAAATACACGGCGGAAACCGAGAAGAGGGTAAAACTGGCTATACGAGCGCTCGGGTACAGGGTGAATATCACGGCGCGCAGGCTGAAACGGGGGCAGACGATGTGTGTCGGCATCGTCACGAGCGAATACAGGCTCCTCAACACACCGGAGCTGATCCGTACTTCCGTGCGCTACCTCGCAGGCTGCGGTTTCAATGTGGAGCTCATCTTAGGACAGCCGCCTGAAAGCTATATCTCGCTTCTCGACGAGGGGAGGTTCGACGGCCTGCTCGTTACCGATATCGTCCGTGACGAAAGAACCGTCAAGCTCCTCGTCGATTCGGGACTTCATTTCGTCCTCCTCGGCGGCGAGACGGACCGCGAGGACATTCACCGGGTGGAGATAGACTACTTTACCGGCGGATACGAGGCGACGAAGCTCCTCATAAGAAACGGCCACTCCGAAATACTCTTTCTCAGCGACGGTCAGCCCGGTTCGGTCACCGAAGAGATCAAGCGAGGCTATCTCTTCGCGCTCGACGAGCACGGCATAGGATACCGTGAGAACCTGATCATGGAATATGCTCGTCCGGTCTGGACGGAGCAGGGCCGGTTCGGCTATGAGACGGCGAAACGGGCGCTTTTATCCGAGCGGTTCAGCGCGCTCTTCGCGGTGCACGACCGTATCGCATACGGCGCCGTAGCCGCCTTCCTCGAGCAGAACGTCGGTGTTCCGTCGCACTGCTCCGTCATCGGGTTCGGGAACACCGACGGATCCGCCTACTTCACACTGCCGCTTACGTCAGTGGCCGTCCCCGTCATCCAGATGGCGGAGCTCGGCTGCGAGATACTCTCCGCTTCGATCATACGAAAGGACAACGTCGTGAAATCCGTACGACTAAAACCCCGCCTTGTCGAGAGGAAGTCCGTTGTAAAGAGATTGACTCCATAGCGGAAGTGGGTATATTAAGAGGAAATCACAGACCGCGGAAACTTTCCACAATGCAGATCATCCAAAAGCTGGACAGCATACTGAAAGACGCCCTGAAGGAGATCGAAGACTCCAAGTCTCTTCCGAGTCTCGAAGGTCTACGTGTGAAGTACCTCGGCAGGAAGAGTCGGATCACCGCCGTTTTAAAGGGTCTCGGCGCACTCCCGAAAAACGAGAGGCCCTCGGCCGGCAAGGCGTCCAACGAGATCAAACGGAAAATCGAAGGAGCGCTGGAACAGAGGAAAGAACAACTGTCACGGGACATCTTCGACGGCATCGCAACGACCGAACGTATCGATATTACGGAACCGGGCGTTCAGGGACCCAAAGGCTCCCTCCACCCGATATCGCAGCTTTCCATGGAGATCGAGGACATCTTCATGTCCATGGGTTTTTCGATCGCCGCGGGGCCGGAGGTGGAGTCGGACTACTACAACTTCGAGGCACTCAACATACCTCCCGACCACCCGGCGCGGGACATACAGGACACCATATGGACCGTTGACCAAACCCTGCTTCGGACTCACACCTCAAGCGTGCAGGTTCGGACGATGGAAACGAAGAAACCGCCCATCCGTGTCGTCGCCCCAGGCAGGGTTTTTCGATACGAGGAGACGGACGCCTCCCATGAGCATACATTCTATCAGGTCGAGGGGCTGTTGATCGACAGGGATATCTCCGTCGCGAACCTCATCGCGGTCATGCGTACGATGCTGCGCGAAGTGTTCAAAAAGGACGTGAAGGTGAGGCTCAGGCCCGGTTACTTCCCGTTCGTCGAGCCCGGGTTCGAGCTCGATATCAGCTGCCACCTCTGTAACGGAAAGGGCTGTTCCGTATGCAAGGGATCCGGGTGGGAGGAACTCATCGGCTGCGGTCTGGTGCATCCGAACGTGCTTTCAAAAAGCGGTATCGATCCCGACGTATATTCGGGATTCGCATTCGGAATGGGACTGGACCGGCTCGTCATGATGCGATACGGAATAGACGATATCCGGCTGTTTCATTCGGGGGATCTCAGGTTTCTGAAACAATTTTAGTCTTTGACTAAAATTGTTTCTCGGCAGTTTCTTATTTGCTGAAAGTGCACCCGTATCTCAATGTTACCTTCGATTAGAACCATCGGTAGCCGTTCGCACCATTACGGTAGTTTCACGAAATTATTCCGGCGATCTTCGATCAAAGCTGAATCTTTTTAATAAAATCCGCACCGTTCCCTGTTACCACCTGCGGTTGTTACGATCATCCTCCCGCCCCGAGCCCCTATGACCTAACCCCCGCTTTTCTTTATCCTTCTCTGCAGAAGCAAACAGTCCGCGAGCACGCACGCGACCATAGCCTCCGCGACCGGCACCACCCTCGGTACGATGCACGGATCGTGCCGGCCTTCGATCGATACTGACACGGGCTTCCCTTCTTCGGTGACCGTGTCCTGCGTGCGTGCAATCGACGGCGTGGGGTGCACCGCCGCTTTCAGAAGTATCCTTTCGCCGGTCGATATTCCGCCCAGTATCCCGCCGCAGTTGTTGCCTTTCGTCCCGATCCGTCCGCCGCGGATCACGAACGGATCGTTGTAGACGGACCCGCGCATCCGCGCACACCCGATTCCGCAACCGATCTCGACACTCTTTACTCCCCCGATCGACATGATCGCATGGGCGAAAAGGGCGTCGAGCTTGTCGAAGACGGGTTCTCCTACGCCCGGCGGGCATCCTAGTACCGAGACCTCGATCATCCCTCCCACGGAGTCGCCCTCTTTCCGCGCGGATTCGATCATCGACACCATCTTTTCCGCCGCAGCGCCGTCCGGAGCAAAAACCGGATTATGGTCGATCTCCCCGGAATCGAACGTACGGACACGGACACCGGCAATCTCGACGGTATAGGCCGTGATCGTTATGCCCTCTTTTTCGAGGATCGTTTTCGCGACCGCGCCCGCCGCCACCCTCGCCGCAGTCTCCCGCCCCGATGCCCTGCCGCCGCCGCGCCAGTCCCGAACCCCGAACTTCATATCGTACGTGTAATCCGCGTGCCCGGGCCTGTAGAGATTTTTTATCTTCTCGTAATCCCGCGAACGAACGTCCTCGTTTTTCAAAAAGAGCAAAAGCGGCGTCCCGGTCGTTCTGCCTTCGAATACGCCGGAAACGATCTCCACCCTGTCGGGCTCCCTCCTGGCGGACGAAACGCCGCTTTTTCCGGGCCTTCTTCTCTCGAGATCTTTCTGAATGTCACTCGCGTCGAGCGAAAGCCCCGGCGGCACCCCGTCCACTACGGCTCCGACGCCGTATCCGTGGCTCTCACCGAATGTCGTAACGCAGAACACCCTTCCGAACGTATTTGCCGCCATCGTTTCCCCCTTTCTACCCTCCCCCGTTTTCCGCAGCGCATCCGTTATTCGACAGCACCGTATGATACCGACCTTCGAACTCGACGACCCTCACCCTGTTGTCGAACACCCTACGGAACACCCCCTGCTCGACACAATCCGCAACGCTTCCGGTAAAGAGCGACCTTCCCTCGTGCAGGACCATGATCCGTCCGAAAAGAGGGGTTATCTCCTCCGTATGGTGGGTGACGAGCACGATGGAGGTCGACTGCCGCATCGACAGCGTATCGAGCGCGAGCAGAAGATCCTCCCTCGCGCTGAAATCCAGCCCCTTGGAGGGCTCGTCGAGTAGAAGCAGGCGGGGTTCGTTGATGAGCGCCCTGAGTATGAGGACCTTTCCCTGCTCCCCGTCCGAGAGCTCTCCGAAGCGGTCGTTTTCCCGGTGCCCCATCCCTATCGATGCGAGCAGCCGTCGCGCCGCCGCCCGATCGGCGGACTCCGGCTCACACCACAGTCCCACCGATGCGTAGAGGCCGCTCGTCACCACATCGACCACCGGTTCCCGCCCCGAAAACATCCCTTTCAGAAAGTTGCTGACATACCCTATGCTCTTTCTGAGCTCACGGATATCATACTCGCCGTGCCGTTTTCCGAACCGAACGACTTCCCCCTCCGTAGGGAAAAGGTAGCCGCATATTATTTCGAGGAGCAGCGTCTTTCCGGCACCGTTTTTCCCGTACAGTACCCAGTGCTCGCCGTCCTTCACCGTCCAGGTGATACCGGAAAGAAGCAGGCGGCTCTTTCTCTTGAGAGAGACATTCAAAAGCTCGATCATCGATCCTCCATTGTCGTCCGTCTCCCGTACGGTACGTAACGAGAACCACATTCGTTCATCCGTCCGGCCGGTCACAGCCACTCATCTGAGGGGGTGACCCACCGGCATGATAAGCAGGGGTGTCTCGTCTTCTTCCAAGCCGAGCACACTCTTCACCCGCTCGTCGATGAACGCGCCTACCTCGACGGTGCCGAGCAAAAGTGAGCAGGCGGCGAGGTATACGTTCTGCGCGCTGTGGCCGGCATCCATGTGAACGTACCGCGTTTCCCCCCTCGTTCCGTACACCCTCGCCGTGCGGCCCGGATCCGCCGCTATGACGATGCATGCGGGTGCGGTCCGCACGTATACCTGCCCTCCCGCAGCCTTGGAAAGGGGTTTCGAGAGGTCTCCTTTTTTATTGAGCGTCAGCGCGTGTGAACGGTAATCGTACCGCCACACCCCCTGCTCGAGGGCATCGACATCCCTCGCGACAAGGTACACGGTAACGGGGTATAACCCGCCTGCGGACGGAACGGTGCGCGTCGCGCCTGTCACCGCGTCTGCCGTCTTCCCCGAAGAGGCCCACAGAAGAAGAGAGACCTCCTCCAAGCCGAGCCCCTCGTCCGTAAATCTCCTTGTGCTCCTTCGCGCGTTCATCGCCTCCGTTACACCCGGCCCACCCTCGATCCGCGGGGCGGGGAGGGAGAATACGACATCCTCGCCCAAAAGTGGAAGCGACATGAAAAAAAACACTAATAACAAAAGAAGACTCCTCCCCTTCATGATGCGTTCCTCTCTCACCCGATAGTACCGTATCGACCGGCATAGTAAAAATACTATTTCATCCGGTACGGGCAAAGCGGTATGTACGGTTTCCCCCGCCCTCTGCACCCTCTTCGTCGTGCGTTCCGTCCGCATATGTGATCCCGTTTCCTCTTGCTTGGCAAGTGGAGCCCCGGTACATTGTATGCTGATGGGACATACCTTATCAGTCGCCGACGGCTTCGATGAAGCCGTCTTCCTCGGGAGAACCGACGATCGTACGATCCGGATTCTTTATGAGGGCGAAGAGACCTCCTGCTACCTGCCCGCCTCTAAAGACGAAGAGGCGATTCTCTTCTTGGGTTCCAAGATTTTCGTCTGTCCTTCGAACCGTCTGCCCGGGGGGTTTTCACACATGGCGGTATCCACCGAATACCAGAAAGGCTACACCCTGCTCGACCGGGGTGCGGCTGTCCGAATAGCGTCCGAACTGATAAAAAGGGGACTTCTCTTCGGCCCCTTATGCGATATCTCGGGTATCAGGAGATCACCGCGTAACGGACCGGAACGTTTCGATCTTATCGTTACAAGGAGAACGCAGAATCATCTTTTTGTTACGGTGGAACCGTGCACGATTTGCCATAACGGCGTCGCCCTCTATCCGGACGGGGCGGGGGTGCGGACGCTTCCGCCTCGCGGAACGCCTGCCGGGTATTGTCAGTACCTTTTGTTTTTCGTTTCCTCGCCGCGCGCCCGCATCTTCCTGCCGAACGTACACGAAGACCCCCTCTTCTGCCGCTCTCTGGTCGAGGCCGGACAGGTCGATTTCAGCGCGGTGCGATGCCCGCTCGTCGATCCGGTCACGGTCGACCTCGACTGTGCCGCCGATCTCGCCTGCGACCTGGAAACGGTACGGAAAACCGACACAAAACGGGGAAGCTACCTCCTTCTGCTAAAGAATACGGCGCGGCGCGAGATACCGGTCGGTACGCTCGGACGGGTCTCGTTCGAGGAGGGATACTACGTATACGTCGGTTCCGGCATGAACGGGGTCGACGCGCGTGTGGCGCGGCACAAACGCGGAAGAAAGCGACACCACTGGCACATCGACCGCATTACGCCGTCACCGATGCGGATAACACGCGTCTATATCATACGTGGAAACCGCAGGCTTGAGGACGACATCGCGGGAAGGATGGAACGGATTGCGCCGCGCAGGGTAGAGGGATTCGGGTCTTCGGACAGTAACAAGAGCTCCCACCTCTTCTACTTCCCGGACCCGCCGAATCATCGCCGTGATTTTATGGGCATCGTGATGGATTACATGACCTTTTTTATTCCCTAGCGCTCGACAACAGGTGCCTTAGGTATTATGTTTTCAAAAAAATTGGCGTAAAGAGGCGATGGTGGAAAGAAGAGGACTTGACGAGGAGCTTTCCCGTTACGGAAGGCGGGTCGCGCGGACTTTGGAATCGTTCCTCGAACGTAAAGCGCACGAGCTCGAGTCGGTCAACGGGTGGGGCGGCGACCTCACCGAGCGCCTTCGCCAATTCTGCACGGCGGGCAAGCTCATACGCGGGAGCCTCGTACTCCTCACACACGACATGCTATCTTTTGAGCGCACCGCCGGCGTGACCGCCCCGGGCTGCGAGGCGGCGGCCGCGGCATACGAGCTGATTCATTCCTTTCTCCTCATCCACGACGACATCATGGACAGAGACCGCCTCAGGAGGGGGATGCCGAGCATCCATTATCAGTACCAAAAGATCGTCGAGCGTATCACGGGCACAAACGGCCTTCATGAGGGGGAGGGATTGGGCATCTGCGCGGGCGACGCCGCCCTCTTTCTCGCGCTCGAGCTGCTGTCCTGTGAAACCACGGCAGGCTGCGGTCCGGCAAATACGATGAAAATACTTCTGCTTTGGTCCCGGGAGCTGTCTCGGGTCGGAGTGGCTCAGATGCAGGACGTTTTTTTCGGCACACGGCACAAGGAGGCCTCCGAGGCCGACATCATGTCGCTCTACCGCTTCAAGACCGCCCGGTATACCTTCTCGGTTCCATTTGCAACCGGTTCAATCCTCGCCGGCAGCGACACGCCCGTCACCCAAGCTCTCTTGAATCTCGGCGAGCGGTTCGGCGTTATCTACCAGCTTGTCGACGACAGGATAGACCTGTTCGGAGAGGCGAAAAAAACGGGTAAGCCGATCGGCACCGATCTGCAGGGGAAAAAACAGACCCTCCTGCATTACTACCTCCAGCGTTTCGCGACACCGGAACAGAAACGAAGAATTTCCGAAATATTCCGAAAGGACCGGATAACGGAGGAGGATATAGCGTATATCCGGAGAGAAGCGGTTGAAACCGGGGCCGTCAGGCGGGTGGAGGAAATGATCCTAAAGATGAAAAAAGAGTCGGAAAAAATGCTGAACGCGCTGCCGGTTAAAGAGGAGTATAAAAGGATCCTCGGCGAAATACTGGCACACGGCGTAACGAGGGAAAGCTGATAAAGGAAGCGTGATGAAAATTATCGTCGCACGGTCCGTGGGGTTCTGCTCCGGCGTCAGCAGGGCCGTTACCGGTCTCTTGAGGGTGCTCGAGAACAGGGGTACTACCTACTGCCTCGGAGAAATAATCCACAACCCCCAGGTCGTGAATGAGCTGAAAACGCGCGGCATGATCGTCGTGACGCGGGTAGGGGACGTCCCCGAAGGCGGGAGGTTCATCATCAGATCTCACGGTCTTCCTCTCGATATCATCTCCGAGGCGAAGGAGCGGTCGCTTCAGATATTCGACTTCACCTGCCCGAAGGTAAAGAAGATACATACCCTGGTTTCCCGTCTCATCGATGACGGATACTTCTGCTATATCGCGGGAAACCCGCATCACCCCGAGGTTCAGGCGATCCTTTCACTCACCGGCAGCAACGGTATAGTGGTGGAACAGGAAGCGGACGCGGTGATAAAGCCCCACGGCGGCCGAGGCGCTCTTGTCGTGCAGACGACCTTCAACCCCCATCGCTTTCGGGAGATTGCGGGGAAACTCATCCTCCTTTCGAAAGAGACGCTCGTATGCAACACCCTATGCGAGGAAACGCTGAAACGGCAGAAGGAAACGGCCGAGCTCGCCGAGAAAACGGACCTCGTCGTCGTAGTCGGGGGGAAGAAGTCGAGCAACACGAAAACACTCTACCAGATCGCCCTGGAGCACACGGAGGCGGCGCATGTGGAGACACCGGACGGCCTCGACGCATCGCTTTTCGTGGGGCGAAAACGCGTCGGCGTGGTGAGCGGCGCTTCGACACCGCGAAAAACCGTGCAGGAGGTAAAAGAACGGATCGAGTCGATAGCCAAAAGCCTCTCACGGGTATGAAGAACCGGCTGTGAAGCGTTTTTGTGCGCCCTAATAAAAGGGCGCGAACATCGGCGTTTCGTATCTCCCGTGTGGGAGGTTTATGACGATCTTCTTTCGTACCGCGCCCGGATGTGCAGGGCCACGGCGGCATCCCCGAAGCCTATTCCTCTACTTTCATACCGCATTCGTCGTTTCAAATACCCGCACGGAAGCATCTCAGCCTCCGTTCACTTCGTGCCAAGAAGGACACTACACTACACCCTTCTTGAAGAACGATTGATAATGATATTCCTTGAGATTTCCAAAAAGCGTGTCTATACGTACCAAAAACAGAAGAAATCGAAAAGACGAACAAACGGTGCAGTTTCCTCGTTCTGCTCTTTTTATTCACCGATACCGCAAGCTACCGCGGGTACTTCACCGTCATCGTAATAGCGCCCCGGGGGCATATGGAGGCGCAAATTCCGCACCCCGTGCAGCGATCCTCGTCTATAACGAACTGTTCTCCGTTCCGCGCAATCGCCTCTCTCGGGCACGCATCGACGCAGATGTCACACTGTATACAGGTCCCGCAGGAGAAACATTCGTCGAGGGGGCCGCCGCGCGCATCCGTTTCCTGAAAGTAGATCGTATTTATACGCCGCTTGTCGACCGCTTCCGCCCCTGCGGCCGCATCCTCCTGCAGCGAAGGAACGCCGCACAACAGGCGGTCGAGAAAATCCGCGAACCTTCTTCCCATACCGATGCTGTTCGTAATGAGCCCCGGCGATAACGCGTCCCCGACGATGAACACCCCCGGAATATTAGTGGCGAACGAGTTTTTTTCCGAGAGGATCTTTTCCCCCACGAAATCGAGCATCGGCGTCTCGCCGACCGCCACGACGACGAAATCCGCCTCGATCGAATCCCCGTTCTTGAATACGAGCTTTTTTTTTCCGTATCGTTCGACGAAGCGGGGATACAGGATTCTGGTACCGAGGGCGAGCGCATGGTCGAGCTCCTTTCCGAACGCCATCGGGCGGGCTATGTCGACCGCGGTCACCGAGGCCGCGCCGAGCCTGAAGCTCTCGCAGGCCGCATCCATTGCAACGTTCCCCGCGCCGATGATCGCCACCCTCTTTCCTTCGAGGTCCGGCGAGTTTTTCTTCTCTTTCAGCGATTTCAAGAAATCGTACGCCGCGACCGCCCGCTTTTCTCCCGGGAACCCGATCCGCCTCGGCTCGCCCCTACCGGTTGCGATCACCACGGCGTCGTACTCTTTTTTCATCTTCTCGAAGCGGGCGTTGTCCACCGGTATGCCTGTATAAAACCCGATGCCGATGGACCTGATCCGTACGAGGTCACGCTCTACGGATGCGCGCGGCAGCCGCTGCTCCGGAATGTGGTGGGTGAGCTTACCTCCGATGTCCTCTTCTTTCTCATAGACGTCGACTTTGTATCCCCGTCTTGTAAGCTGCCATGCGGCGGAAAGACCCGCCGGTCCCGCACCTATAACCGCCACCTTCTGCGGCTTCTTTATCTTGGAAACGGTCACCGCGCCGGAGGGGGAGTATTGCCGTGAAATTTCGTCTATCTTCACCGCGGAGCTGAGACTGCTTCTCGTGCATGCGGACCTGCAGAGGCCCGGACAGACCATTCCGCAGCAGGAGTAGCGGAACGGCGTATACTCGTCGATAAGCTCGAACGCCTCTTTCGTCCGGCCCTCTCGCAGGTGGCGTATGATGACCGGATTCGGTATCCCCGCGGGACATGCCGCCGCGCACGGCGGCGTGAGGTTTCTGTGTACGGGGACGAGATCCCGGCCCACCTTGTTCGACGGAACATAGAGGTTGCCGTACGGCCTCCCTCCGGCACGGGAAATTATATAATAGGGACCTTCCGCAATAATCCTGGGATCGATATCGAACACCCCTGCATACTCCTCAAGACAGGGTAAAAGCGCTTCGATCGCCTCCCTGCCCGCTTTTTGCAGCACCGCGCCGTTTCCGACCTGGTCCGAGACGACCTTGCCCCGTATGAAGATCCTCCCCCCGAACATTCCGGAGGCGACATGCCGCGCGACCGGGCTCTGCCCCTTCGCCAGCCCGATTCCGAGCACGACGATGGTCCCGCCCGCCATATATTCACCGACATAATCCCCGATGGTCTCCCCGACGATCATCACGGGGCGCTTGTCCCCGAACTCCTTCATCATGATGCCGGCCCTGAATCCCGCATGCCCGCGGACAAATATCTTTCCCTCCCGCATCATGTGTCCCGGTATGTCGCCGACGCTTCCATGGACCTCGATAAGGCCCTCGTTCATCGTGTTTCCAACCCCGTCCTGCGCATTGCCGCGAACCACGATACGGGCTCCGGTGTTGAACACGCCGAGGTCCTGGCCCGGCACGCCGTAGATGACAAGCTCGATTCCGTGTGGCAAGCCGGCCCCGATGTAGCGCTGTCCCGTGACCCCGAGCAGCACAAACCGGCGGACCCCCCGAGCCATCCTCTCGTGAATAATGCCGTTCAGCTCCCGGTAGTGCATCGTACCGACCTGTATCGTATACTCTTGTGCCGTTTTCTGCATGCATTCCCCCTACTCGCCCGCCTGCTTCACCCCGAGGACATCGAGTTCCTGGGTCGTAAGGTGAAGCCCCCTGAGCCGCTCCCTGTTGCCCACGAGCGACCCTATCGTGTTTATACCCATACCCCCCATGAGCTCCTTGATCTCCTCGGACCAGGCACGCACGAGCGAGATGAGCGAGTCGGTCGCGACATCGATGTTGATCCGCTGCACAAGGTCCGCCCTGTTCGTTGTAATCCCGTAGCTGCACTTGCTCGCATAGCATCGCTGGCAGAGCCCGCAGCCGAGCGCAACGAGGACCGCGGTCCCCACGTACACCGCGTTCGCCCCGAGACAGATCGCCTTCAGCACGTCGGCCGAGTTACGTATCCCTCCCGCAGCCACGAGAGAGACATGATGGCGTATACGCTCCTCGCGGAGCCTCCTGTCAGCCGCCGATATTGCGAGCTCTATCGGTATTCCCATACTCTGGCGAATCCTTCGTGGGGCCGCACCGGTACCGCCTCGGAAACCGTCGATTGCGATGATATCGGCACCCGCCCTCGCGATACCGGATACTATCGCGGCGATGTTGTGGACCGCGGAGACCTTTACCGAGACCGGCTTTTCATACCTCGTCGCCTCTTTGATCGCATAGATGAGCTGGCGGAGGTCCTCGATCGAGTATATATCGTGGTGGGGAGCCGGTGAAAGTGCGTCCGATCCCATGGGAATCATTCTCGTCTCGGATATCTGGTCCGTTACCTTCTCTCCGGGGAGGTGCCCTCCAATGCCGGGCTTCGCCCCCTGTCCTATCTTGATCTCCACGGCGCTGCAGTGCTTGAAGAATCCGGGATTGACGCCGAACCTGCCTGATGCGACCTGCACGATGGTACGGTCGCGGTACTCGTGAAGGCTTTTATGGAGCCCGCCCTCCCCGGCGTTCCAGAAGGTACCGAGTATCCCCGCGGCGCGAGCCTCCGCTATCTGCACCCGGAGATTTATCGATCCGAAGCTCATCGCTGAAAAGAGGATGGGAGTATCCAGCTCGAGCACGGGCGGGAGCTGTTGGTCGTTCTTCAAAGATCCAGCGGACAGGCGCCCGGCGGACTCTTGTCCGGCGGACACGAGTCCGTTGTAATACTCCCGCCTCCCGAGAAAGGTTTTAAGCTCCATCGGCTCCCTGAGCGGATCTATCGGCGGGTTTGTAACCTGGCAGGCATCGAACATGAGATGATCGAAGTAGCTGATCGCCCCGGAATCGGCACCGGTGGATATCAGCAGCACGTGCCCCGGGTGAGCGGGGTCGACCTGGCGGTAGAGGTTCCGTATATCTCCCTCCCAGTACCGGTGCGTGACCGGGTTCGGTCCCTCGACAATGGTTATCGCGTCTTCGGGACACTGCTTTTCACAGTAGTGGCAGGCGCCGCAGGAACTCTTGTTCGCGAACGGCACGCAGACCGGCTTGCCGTCTATCACCCGCTCAACCCTCATACTGATCTCGCCCCAGGTACACGCGGTTGCGCACAGCCCGCATCGGTTGCAGCGATCGAGATCGAACACCGGATAGTACTTCACCGGGCGCTTGTAGTTTCGTTCCATGTCGAGCTCAGGCTGCATCGGGAACCCCCTTTATCCTGACAATCTCAGGCTTTCCTCCCTCAAGCATCCAGGTGCGCTCCCGGGCGGGACAGAGGACTTCGAAGGAGCACTCCTCAGAGGAGAAGTAGAACCGATCGCCGTCCTGTGCGGCAACGAGAGGACGGAGTTTGAGGTTGTCGTTCATGGCAATGAGCTCGGTTCCGTTGGACACCAATATTGCGAACGGCCCGTTGAGAAGCGCCTCCGGATAGTAGCGCCGTAACGTTGCGACCCGCCGCTTCTCTTCTTTGTTCTCCATCCGCTCGATATCCTCCCACAGAGGTGGCGAAAGTATGGTACAGGCATCCTGAAGCGACATACCCCGCTCCCTGATGAAGAGGTCGAAGAGGTACGATATCACCTCGGTGTCCGTTCGAAGCAGGCAGTCGTAGCCGAACATCTCAAGATAGTTCCTGTTGACGCCGTAGGATGTAATCTCACCGTTGTGAACCACGGACCACTCGAGAAGAGAAAACGGATGCGCGCCGCCCCACCAGCTTTGCGTGTTGGTCGGGAAGCGTGAGTGGGCGATCCAGACGGACGCCTCCATCCTGTCGAGAAGAAAGAACTCGCCGATCTCCTCCGGATACCCCACGCCCTTGAACACGCCCATATTCTTCCCGCAGGAGAGTATGTACGCACCGTCCACGAAACGATTGAAATCGAACACGAAACGTTTCATGTAGGCGTCCAGCCCCTCCCAACCCTCCCCGACGAAGGTCCTGCTCAGGTTGGAAAGTTTGAGGTCCTCGTTGCTCGGACCCGGGAAGCAGAAGTAGCGCTTGAGAAGGGGATGCCAGTCGATTCCCTTCACGTCCTTGGTCGGCATGTCCTCCGCGATCTTTATATAGAGGTGAGCGCGGATAAAATCGTCGGACTTTTGTGCCGCACTTTCGTTATCGCACGCGATATGGAGTGCGTAGTACTCGCTCAGCTCCGGATAGATCCCATAGGCCGCGAACCCGCCGCCCTGGCCGTTCCCCCGGTCGTGCTGAAGTCGTATGGCCTCTATGAAATCGGACCCCTTCAGCATACCGCGGTCCGTGTCCATTCCACCTACTATCCCGCACATAAATTTCACCTCCTAGAGGATGGGAAGGTAGTTCTCAACCTCATACCTGCTCACGTGGATCCTGTACCTGTCCCACTCGATCCTCTTGTTTTCGATGACCTTGTCGAATATGTGGTCCCCGAGCGCCTCTCGCGCGAGCTCGCTCCCCTCGGCCTCCGCTATTGCCTCTCCGAGGCTCCCGGGAAGGGAAATGATTCCCCTCTGCTGCCGCTCTTGCCCGCTCATATGGAAGATGTCCTCCTCGACCGGGTCGGGAAGCTCGTATTTCTCCTGTATACCCTTCATTCCCGCGGCAAGCATAACGCTGAATGCGAGATAGGGGTTGCACGCGGGGTCGGGGCAGCGGAACTCCGCCCTTGTGGCATTCTCTTTCCCGACCTTATACATCGGTACGCGGACGAGCGCGGAACGGTTCCGGCGAGCCCACGACACGTACACCGGCGCCTCGTATCCGGGAACGAGCCGCTTGTAGGAGTTCACCCACTGTGCGACGAAAAGACAGATTTCCCTGGCATGGCGGAGCAAGCCGGCGATGTACGACTTCGCGACGGTGGAGAGGTGGTACGGATCGTTTTTGTCGAAGAAGGCGTTTCTGCCGCCCTTGAAGAGCGACTGGTGCGTATGCATGCCGCTCCCGTTTTCACCGAACAGCGGTTTCGGCATGAACGATGCGTACACACCGTGCAGCATCGCCACCTCCTTCACCGCGAGGCGGTAGGTCATCGCCTTATCGGCCATGGAAAGCGCCTCGTCATATCTGAGGTCGATCTCGTGCTGCGAAGGTGCCACCTCGTGATGGCTGAACTCCACCGCGATACCCATCTTCGAAAGCGCGATGATTGTATCTTTTCTGAGAGAGGTGGCCACATCGAGTGGCGTCAGGTCGAAGTACCCTCCCGCGTCGATGGTCTGCACGGCAGGCGAGCTGTCCTTGAAATAGAAATACTCGAGTTCCGGCCCCAGGTACAGGTCGTACCCCATCTTCTTACACTTTTTCAGGTTCTGTTTCAGCGCCCACCTCGGGTCCCCTACGTAGGGGCTTCCGTCCGGCTCCTGGATATCGCAGAACATGCGCGCGATTACAATCTCCTCGTTCGGCTGGAACGGGAGAATTTCAAATGTCGAAGGATCGGGCATCGCCATCATATCGCTCTCCTCGATCCTCGCGTATCCCTCGATGGAGCTCCCGTCAAAGCCCATCCCCTCTTCGAGGGCGTCCTTCAGTTCGTCTTTCGTGATGGCAAAGCTCTTGAGCATCCCCAATACATCGGTGAACCAGAGCCGTATGAACTGGACATTCTTCTCCCGTACTGTCTTCAATACCCATTCTTTTGTCCTGGTTTCCATAATATACCGTCTCCTCGAAAAAATTTTATCCTATTGCGACGCCTCCCCGCTCACCGCTCCTGATGCGGATACATTCAGGTAAGTCTATGACGAATATCTTTCCGTCCCCTATCTTCCCGCTGCGCGCTCCCCGGATGATCGCCTCCACCGTCCGCTCCACGAAATCCTCGTTTACCGCAATCTCCAAACGAACCTTCTTCAACAGGTTCACCTCGATGTCCACCCCCCGGTACGACTCGTGGTACCCGCGCTGCTGCCCGCACCCAAGCGCGTTCGTCACAGAGATCTTGAAGACCTCCTCCTTGTACAGCTCCTGCTTGACATCGTTAAGACGATGCGGCTGGATATATGCAATAATCAGTTTCATGGAACGCTCCTCCCCCTCTTTCTACTGAGTGGTAAATATCTGAAAACCGTTGTATGCCTCGACGCCGTGCTCCTCTATGTCGAGCCCCCGAAGCTCCTCATCTTTGTCGACACGCAGGCCCACCGTTTTCCTGATGAGACTGAAAAGCCCGAGACACGCTATCGAGACCCATACGAAGGTCGCTCCCACGCCGGTCGCCTGTACGCCCAATAGGGACCATCCGCCGCCGTAGAACAGGCCGTTTATCGTCCCGATACCGGCCGATTCCGCATATTCGGCCTGTGCGAACAGACCCACCATGAGTGTGCCGAACGCCCCGCATACTCCGTGTACTGATACCGCCCCCACCGGGTCGTCGATATACAGGACCTTGTCGAAAAACTGCACCGCGAGCACCACGAGCACTCCGGAAACGAGCCCTATGATCACCGCGCTCGTCGGCGAGACCGCAGCGCATCCCGCCGTTATGGCAACGAGCCCCGCGAGCGCACCGTTGAGCGACATACTCGGGTCCGGCTTCTTGAACCTGATCCATGAATATATCATCGAAGTGAACGCCCCCGCCGCGGCTGAAAGGTTCGTCGTCACCGCGATCGTTCCGATGCTCGGGTTCGTGCCGGAGGTGGTGCTTCCCGCGTTGAATCCGAACCATGCGAACCATAGGATAAATACGCCGAGCGCTGCGATCGGCAGGTTGTGCCCCGGTATCGCCCTGACCTTTCGCATACCGCCCGCTTCCACGTATTTACCCATTCTCGGGCCGAGCATGATTGCGCCGACGAGGCCCGCCCAGCCTCCGACGGAATGCACGACCGTCGAGCCCGCGAAATCGACCATGCCGAGGTTTCCGAGCCAGCCCCCGCCCCATATCCAGTGACCGACCACCGGATAGATCACCGCGGATATTACCGCGCTGTACAGAAGGTAGGCGATGAATTTCGTCCGCTCCGCCATCGCCCCGGAAACGATCGTCGCCGCGGTCGCGGCGAACACGACCTGGAACATCCAGAAGGCAAGCTGCCACAGCCCCTCGGCGGTGAACGGGTCGCCGCCCGAGAGAAAAAATCCCGAGGTGCCGATAAATCCCCACAGGTCTTTACCGAACATGAGGGCGAATCCCACGGCCCAGTACGCGAGCGAGCCCATGGCGAAATCCATCAGGTTCTTCATAAGTATATTGCTCGCGTTTTTCGCGCGTGTGAACCCTGCCTCCACCATCGCGAACCCGGCCTGCATGAAAAAGACCAAGAACGCGGCGATAAGCATCCAGACGGTATCTATAGAAACCGCATTCTGCGCGGCGTTTATCTCGTTGGCAAACGCCCCCGCCGCAACAAGCAGCGCGAAGAATACCATACCGATCACTTTCAACGTCTTCATTACCTGCCTCCACGTTCTCTCGTATACTGTCTATATTTTGCAATGAGCGTGCCAATCCTGCAGAATATTTATTACTCATTGTAATAAAAGGAATTATACGATTGTGATCGAGCCGGCTGAAAAAATGAGGGGAAAATAGTTACATTTTTGTAGGTAATGCAGGTAAAAGCTACATGAATGTAGCTTACCGTTTAAAACGCTCGGTTTCTATGCCGAACTTCTCCACCCTAAGCCCCATGATACGCTCGGATATGCCGAGCGTGCGAGACGCTTTCGCGCGGTTTCCGCGCGCCGACTTGAGGGCGTCGAGAATCAGCTCCCGCTCGACTCGTACGAGCGTCTCTTCCAGCGTGCCGGAAAGACCGGTCCCGCTCGCTTCCGCGGTCTGCAGGGAGGGAGGAAGATGGTGACCGTGGATGACCCCGTCCGTGCTCAGGAGCACCGCCCGTTCTATGCAGTTCTCGAGCTCCCTGACGTTGCCGGGCCAGTGGTAGGCCATCATCATGTCGATTGCCGGGGTCGAGATCCGTCTGATCTCATTGCGGTTCGCTTTTCCGTAGCGTTCCACGAAGAAGTCGGCGAGTAAAAGGATGTCCGTCTTGCGCTCCCGAAGGGGGGGAATGTGTATGGGAAACACGTTGAGCCGGTAGTACAGGTCCTCCCTGAAGGAGCCGTCGCTCATCATCCGCTCCAGATCGCGGTTCGTCGCCGTGATGATACGCACGTCCGCCTTCAGGGTACGGTCTCCTCCGACACGCTCGAACTCCCTCTCCTGCAGGACGCGTAAGAGCTTAATCTGCGTCCGGGGCGAAAGGTCCCCTATCTCGTCCAAGAACAGGGTCCCTCCTTCGGCTATCTCGAACCGTCCCTTTCGCAGGGATATCGCGCCGGTGAACGCCCCCTTCTCGTGGCCGAACAGCTCGCTCTCTATCACCGTTTCCGGCAGCGATGCGCAGTTCACCTTGACGAACGGCCTTTTGTCCCTCATGCTGTTGTAGTGGATCGCGTGGGCGACGAGCTCCTTGCCGGTCCCGCTCTCCCCCCTGAGGAGCACCGTCGTGTCGCTCTTCGCCACCTGTGCGACGAGGCGGTAGACCTCCTCCATCGACTTCGAGTTGCCGACGATGTTCCCGGGCCTGAATTTCCGTTTCAGCTCCTCCTGAAGCCTGCGGTTCTCCTCCATGAGACGCTGGCGCTCCTCCATCGCCTGCTGCCTGAGCTTCACCGCCTGAGAGATCATGGACGCCACGATGGTAAGCAGGCGGACGTCCTCCTCGAGCGCATCAAAAGGCGAGGAGGTCCGGTCGGTCGAGAGCGTGCCGACCACCTCGTTGCCGATCTTTATCGGGACGCAGACGAAGGAAAGATCCGGCCCGTTCCCGGCACGCCTCGCCCCCGTCTTGTCTAAGAACTCGGGCTCTTCGGAGACCCTCGGCACGACGATCGGCTTTCCCGTCTGTACCACCTTGCCGGTGATGCCCTCTCCTATCCTGTACCGTCCCTTCTTCTTCTGGTTCGCGGAGAGACCCGTTGCGGTCTCTATCATGATCTCACCCGTCTGGCGGTTGAAGAGCGTGATCGCGCCCCGTATGATCTTCGTGTGGGAGTGGATCGCCTCGAGCACGGGGCCTACCACCTCGCGCAAGTCCATGCTCGAATCGAGAATCCGAGCGATCTCGAAGAGGAGGGAAAGCTCCCCGAGGCTTTTTTTCACCATGGGCTGAAGTTCTGATGATCTCATCCTGAAACCGCGGTCCTTTCTACTACCGTTTCCCGGTAAAAGATATCCGAAAAAACCCGGAATGTACACCTCTGTTTTGACTCGACAACGGCCCCGATTGCTAGTATCCTGCAAAAGAAGAAACAGCGACAAGGGAGCTCATGATGCCTGTACCGACCATCGAGTGGAAAGACGAGCATGTACGGATCATAGATCAGACCCTGCTGCCTGCGGAGAAACTGTTTGTCTCGATCGATACGGCGGAGGCGATGTGGGAGGCGATAAAGCTGCTGCGGGTCCGTGGGGCCCCGGCCATAGGAATCGCGGCGGCCTTCGGGATCTATCTTGGAATTCGGGACTTCGCGGGAGAGGACAGGCTCGCGTTCGACCGCAGGCTGAATGAGGTGTGCGAGTACATCGGCTCCTCCCGGCCGACCGCGGTGAACCTCTTCTGGGCGATAGACCGGATACAGGCACTCCTAAAGCGGTACGAAGACCGCCCCGTGCAGGAGATGAAGAAACTCATACTCGAAGAAGCGAGAGAGATGGTGGAAGAGGACAACCGCGTCTGCAGGAAGATAGGAGAGCACGGTGTCGGCCTCGTCGGCGAGGGGTGCTCGGTTCTCACCCACTGCAACGCCGGGGGGCTCGCGACCGCCCGGTACGGAACCGCGCTGGCGCCGATCTTCAGGGCGCACGAGCTCGGCAGGAAGGTGCATGTGTGGGTCGACGAGACGAGGCCGCTTCTGCAGGGGGCCCGTATCACCGCCTTCGAGCTCGTGGATACGGGGATCCCCGCGACGCTCATCACGGACTCGATGGCCGCCTGGGTCATGTCGCAGAAAAAGGTCGATATCGTTATCGTCGGCGCGGACCGGATCGCGTGCAACGGCGACACGGCGAACAAGATAGGGACCCTCGGTGTCGCGGTTGCGGCAAAAAATTTCGACGTTCCGTTCTACGTGGCCGCGCCCGTATCGACGATCGACCGGAAACTCCCGTCGGGGGAGGGGATCCCGATCGAGGAACGCGACCCGGAGGAGATCAAGCACGGCTTCGGCAGAAAGACGGCGCCGGACGCGGTGGCCGCGTACAACCCTGCCTTCGACGTCACCCCGGCGGCGTATATACACGGCATCATAACGGAGAGGGGGATTCTTCGCGCCCCGTATAAAAAAAGCATCGGGACGTTGTATGATACCATATAGGCACCCATACATCGACCCGGAGATCCGAGTGAGTACACATATACACCACTAGTCGGCGGCGCGGACCGTCTATTCAACAGCCGACGATAATTGACAGCCGCCGCGATACGGACGAATCCCCGGTAACCGTATCCAAAAGATCCGGGAGTAGTACCATACTGCGGCGTTGTGTATCTATCCCTGCATGCCGATACCGGCGATATGTTGTGTACGGCAGACCGAGTACCATAACGGTGACCAATACGAATCATTTTGGGTGAGTTTTAAAAAAAGAATTACCGACACCCGCCGGTTTTTTGTATTCGTGAGATAGGAAACCCTCAACCGACGATTGCACTCCGGATTGCATGCACCAGTACGTAGAAAGAGCCTACAAATACAGGATACTGTACAGCGATAATCGTGGAGGGGTAACGCAGTCGATGTCACCTGCCGGTTCTCCGTCACGGGCC
>JAFGTF010000053.1 GCA_016934265.1 Spirochaetota bacterium | reverse complement strand
GATTTCATGTACAAATACCCGCAGGCGATAGGCGGCGGCGAACGGCAGATGGTCTCAATCGCACGGGCGCTTGCAACGAATCCCTCCTTCGTCGTACTCGACGAGCCGACCTCGGCGCTCGACGTGTCGGTCCAGGCCAAGATAATCAACCTGCTTTTAGGACTCCAGAGGGAGTTCAACCTCACCTACCTGTTCATTACCCACGATCTCAGTCTCATGCGGAATATGGCGACCAGGGTCGCCATCATGTACCTCGGCAAGATCTGTGAAGTCGCCCCGACGGTACGGTTCTTTTCGAAGCCGCTGCACCCGTACACGCGGATGCTTCTTTCCTCAATTCCGGTGGTAACGGACGCGGAGGAGGAGCTGAAGCCGAAGAAGATAGAATCCGAAGGGGAGATCCCCTCTCCGGTCAACATACCGCCTGGATGCAGCTTTCACATGCGCTGTCCGGAGCGGATGGATATCTGCGATAAAATCGATCCCAAGATGAACGAATACGAGCCCGACCATTTCGTGCGGTGTCACCTGTGGACGAAAAAATGACAGTGCGGGTTCTGCGCCGTTCTCAACCGGTGAAGCGGCTTGGCCGGATTACTCGCAGGGTGCCCCCGGCGGCGAACACGTGAGTGGATATCCGTTCGTATGAGCGTCCTGTTAGCGTTTTTACCGATCATCCTCGTAGTAGTCCTCATGGTTGTGCTCAACTGGGGCTCCGTGCGCGCGCTTGCAATCGGTTGGGTGAGCACGGTCGTCATATCCCTGTTCTTCTGGAAGATGAATCCGCTCGCTGCGCTCGGATACTCCGTGTACGGATTGCTGAAAGCGCTCGATATCATCATAATCATCTTCGGCGCGATAGTGATCCTCAATACTCTGATACAGTCCGGCGCGATGGCGTCCATCAAGCATGGATTCAGCAACATAACGGAGGACAGGCGCATACAGGCGGTTATCATCGCGTGGATGTTCGGGGCCTTTATAGAGGGAGCGTCCGGTTTCGGGACCCCCGCCGCGCTCGCGGCGCCCCTTCTCGTCGGTCTCGGATTCCCCCCCCTGGCGGCGGCGATGGTCGCTCTCATCATGAACTCGACCCCCGTGGCTTTCGGTGCCGTCGGCACACCCATATACGGTGCGGTAAACACTCTCGAGCCGGTCCTCGCGGCGCGGGGGATATCTCCCGTTGTTTTTACCGAGATGCTGACGAGGTACTCGGCCCTCACGCACGCCGTCGTCGGGTCGTTCGTGCCTCTCATGGCAGTACTGATATTGACCGGGACATTCGGCAAGGGCAGGCCGCTGCGGGCGACCCTCCAGGCCGCGCCGTTCGCCATCTTCGCCGGAGTCTGTTTTTGCGTTCCCTATTATATCGCAGCGGTGCTTTTGGGGCCGGAACTACCGTCCATCATAGGGGGCATCGTCGGGCTCTGTGTGCTCATCGTCGCCGCGAAGAGAGGGTTTCTCGTGCCGAAAACGCCGTGGGACTTTCCGCCGCCGGAGGTATGGGATAAGAATTGGCGTGCGTCCGTACAACCCTCGCTCGGGGAGAACGTCTCGATGCCGTTGCCGCTCGCCTGGGCTCCCTACGTCGCTATTGCGCTGCTTCTCGTCGTCACCCGTATTCCCTCCCTCGGGATAAAGGGATTCCTCTCGAATGCTGGTATAGATATTGCGGTCGGGCTCGGCGTCAGCGAGACGTACACCCTTCGATGGGCCTACCTCCCCGGGATATTCCCCTTTATTTTTGTTGCACTGATCACTCACCTCGTTCACCGGCAGTCCCCCGCTCAGATCCGGAAGGCCTGGTCTTTTTCCTTGCGACAGATATCGAGCGGTGCGCTCGCCCTATTCGCCGGGTTCGCGATGGTTCAGGTGATGCTGCACTCTCATATGAACGGCAGCGGCCTGCCTTCCATGATCACCGTTATGGCGAAGGCCCTCGTGAAGGGCGCGGGGCGGTTTTACGTCTTCGTCGCCCCCTTTATCGGTATCCTGGGTGCGTTCATATCGGGCTCAAATACGGTTTCGAACATCCTTTTCTCCTCCCTGCAGTTCGAGACGGCGTCCCTTCTCGGCCTGCCTGAAATTCCGATAATAACGCTGCAGGTGGTGGGAGGCGGTATCGGGAACATGATCTGTATCAATAATATCGTCGCCGTATCGGCCACCGTGGGCATCGCCGGCGCGGGAGGAGGCATGATAATCAAAAAAAACGTGATCCCCGCGGCGGTTTACGGTATTGCGGCCGGGTTGTTCGTACTTGTCCTGATCCGTGCCGTGTGAAGCATGGGGGTATCGCTCCGTCAGTTCCGCAGCATACTCGAGAGCACTTTCGTGAGCTTGTCGTAAAATTCCCTGTCCGTGAGTTCGAACTTGTTGATAAACTGGACCGTCCCGATCTGGAGCTTCATTCCCTCGGAGAGGTTCGTCTTCTGAAGGAAGACGACTATGATGTCCTTATTCTCGCTGAACGCGAGGTTTATCTCGTTTCTCACGTTCCTCGAGTCTGCGGCATACGGACTCATGAAGACGAGGAACTGGGAGCAGTTCACCACAGCGGCGCCCACGATCTCGGGCCACTCGTTACCCGGCTCTATTCCCTCGTCGTACCAGATCCTGTATCTGTCCCGGTTGAGCTTTTTGATGACAGAAAACACCTCGCCCATGTTCTTGTGTGCGTAGCTCGTGAAGACGTACGGGCGAATACCCTTATACGCCGTGAAGGGAGGCCTGACAGGGATTTTTTTCCTGGAGGAACGGGCACGTCTGCGGGCACCGGAAAACTTGGACTTCGAAGAGTCTTTCAAGTTCTTTGCAGAAGCGGAAACCGTGGACTTCGCCTTCGGTTTCCTTTTCGAAGATGACGCCGTCTTGGACGAGGCCTTGGTTTTCGATGCCGGGGATTTTTTCTTTACGCCCGATGCCGTCTTCTTTGCAGCAGGCGCCTTCTTCTTCGTGGCCGATGCCGTTTTCGATGCAGTTTGGGATTTCGAGCCGGCTTTTTTTTTCTTTGTCCCGGATACAGTCTTTTTTGCAGTGAGAGCCGATTTTACTCCCGCGGGTTTTTTCTTTTTCAAAACCGAGGAACCCTTCTTGGAGGACGCCGTTTTTTTCTTCTTTCCGGCTTTTGTCTTTTTTGCAGTAAGAGCCGATTTTCCCCCCGCGGGTTTTTTCTTTTTCGGCGTAGTGGAACCTTTTTTCGAGACAGCCGTCTTTTTCTGGGAGCCCTTCTTTTTGGATGCGGTACGCCTAGGTTTCGTAGCTGTGGCGGTCGACGAAACCTTGGTGGTCGCAACGAGCGTCGGCGTATCGGATGACCGTGGTTTCGAAGAAGACGCTTTCGTGACGGAACTTTTCACCTTCTTTTGAGGAGTCTTGGATTTGTCTCGGAACTTGAACATACTGCAGATGCTCCTTATGGTAGGATTACTCTATCTCGTTTCTTCTCTTGATATGGTAGATCGGGTAATTCCCGAACCGCTTCGGCAGCACGATGATACCGACATATTTACATTCGATGTCGCTGTCCGACTGCGCCAGAAGAAGCGAGGCGAACTGTTCGCTCGCATACACGTTGCCTGGATTTGTGATCGGCTCTATACGGGCTGCACGGTTCACATGGTTGCCGAAGTAATTGGTGCGGCCGAGTATCGGCTCGCGCGCGCAGAACACGGGCCCGGCATGCAGCCCGATTCTGATGTTCAGATCGGACGGGAGACCCGAACGGCTCCAGTCCGTATTCTTGACGAAGTCTCGAAGCTGCAGCGCGTAGTGCGCGGCGTCTATAAGGTCTTCGAACACGAAGTAGAGGGCGTCGCCCCAGATGTTTTGGAACAGCGGTTTAAATCCGTGACGCTTTAGGTTTTCGGCGAGGGAACCGAGGTAGTCGTTTATATATCCGGGAAACTGTTCCTCCTTCAGCGCGCTGAATCCCGCGAGATCCGCGAACAGCATCGCCTTGACCGCCCGTTTCACCTTCTTTTTCCTGCCGCCGGCCCTCCGTTCCGGCGCCGTTTTCCCTCCCTCCCGCGCATCGGCCCGGGGGGTCGGGAAGGTTTCCTTGAGCGTGCCGACATCCACGATCGCAAGCGGCAGTTTTTTTCTCTGCCAGGCGTCCACGAGCCCGGCGGTACCGCCCTGTTTCGAGCCTTTCTTTTTATCCCAGACACACAGGAGCACCGGGTCGGTCTGAAGGAGCTCGGCTGTAAGGATCGCTTTGCCCATGAGAATCCTGTTTGTGTAATCGAAGAGGAGGTCGTCTCCCGAATATTTTCCCTCGGTAGCGAATGAAACCGACGAGGACTTCACCAGGACGTCGTCGAGCCTGTTTTTCCATTCCTCTCCCGCGAACGTGACGCTCGTATGGTAGAAGTCGTCGAGCTCGAACGGCAGTACTATATTGGTTTCCGCCTTTCTTTCCTGCATCGTTTCTAAGAAAATGATGTCGGAACCGCAGGCACACGAGGAGTAGCCGATCCCCGCATCGAGTGTCTCGATCCGTTTTTCTATCTCTTCTCGTACCGGCTGTTCCAGTCCGGGGGGAAACCTCGGGGACTTTCTTTCAGGCCTGTCTATCATGTGTCCGGTGAATGCGATTACCGGAGGGATTGAAATGATCTCGTGCACCTCGGGGGGAATATCGATGAACTGGGAGAGGAGGGCAAGCTGTTTTTTCGTGCTGGCGAGATACGAATAGTTCTTTTCCCCCGTTTTCTTCGCGATTGTGAAATATCTTGCCGCATCGTCGTACCGGCCGAGATCTAAAAAAGCCTCACCTATGGTGGCCAGACACCAATAGTCGCGGTTTTCGGGTTTTTTTAAAAGCTCGAGGCAGATCTTCAGCACGATCTTTGCGAGACGTCCGGCCGTTTCGCCGTCCCCGATCATGAGGCTCAGGGAGGCGGCGTTGATGCCGGAGTAGTACCCGCTGCTTCGCTTGAAGGCCTGAAAATACAGATTCCTCGATTTTTTCAGGTAAGGGTCCTCTCCCGATATCAGCCACATGTCCTTATACACGCGGCCTAAAAGCCCGAGCGTCTCTTCGTCCTCGTTTCCCTTTTTGACGAGAAAAGAAAGTCTCTCCTTCGCCCGGCTCAAGAAACCGCACTTGATGAGCGAGAGGCAGAAGAGCTGATTCAACCGGAGTTCCTCCGGGAAGTGCTGCAGTCCTTCGAGGACTATATCGTGTGCGAACATCGTCTGTCCGAGCTTGTCCGCGGTCTCCCCGAGCTTGATATAGAAGTACGGATCTTTGGACCAGAGGGTGCTGTCTTTGGATATCCAGAGATCGTGGATTACATTCTCGATGTTATCCTTTTTCGCATCGAGATAGGCGTCGAAATTCTTTTTACTGTGTTGTATCATTTTAACATTCGCTTTATGGCAGTTATGAAAATTATACATTAATTATGAATAAATGTCATTTTATTATAGGCGGTTATTTAGGCGTAACGGGCGGATGAGTAGGGGGGCTCGGAGGCTCTGTTATAAGCGGATAATGGAACAGCGCACGAATAAAGAGTTGATATAGGATCTTGCGGCCGGCTCTCCCTGATTATCTTGTGGCAGCGGTACGGAACATCACGATACCGGCGATCCACCCGGATAGGGAGCCGGTATGGAGCGAAAGAAAGAGAGTCCGGGGGCTACTATCTTGTTTTTTACACTGGATTTACGCCATTATTGCGGTATTGGAGAAAGAAGCATCATTTGAGCCCGTATATGCATACGGATGAGATATATACTCTCACTACTCATTTTTAGAAACAGTCCGTAAAGATCTGACCCCCGTCTGCATTCACGGATTGCAATTCCCCGGCCTTTATGCTATCCTGTGAAGTCGGCGGGTGTTTTGCCGTCCACAGGCGTCCCGCCAGCCCTGAAACCTCGTGTGAAAGAACCGGTATCAAATGATGAAGGCCGCTTTTATAAACACCAACCTCGTGAAGCCGCCCATAGCCCCCATCGGGCTCGAATACGTCGCCGAATCCGTACGGGAGTCGGGACATGACGTTTCCGTTCTGGACCTCTGCTTCGAGGAAGACCCTGAAACCGCGGTGATGCGTTTCTTTCGCGGAACGCGGTACGACCTGGTGGGCCTCACCCTCAGAAATACGGACGACTGCGCGCTGGCGTCCCGCGTGTCGTTTATCGAGCGGTTTCTCTCCATCGTGTCCGTGGTTCGCAACAACACCGACGCATTCCTCGTCATCGGAGGGGCGGGGTTCAGCGTAATGCCCGTACCGATTATGAAGAAGGCGGGGGCGGATGCGGGTGTCTGGGGGCCCGGGGAACGGGCGGTTACACGGCTTATGCGAAAGCTCGAGAAGAACGAGGAGTGGGGGTCCGTTTCGAATCTCTTGGCAAAAAGCGACGGCGGGTGGCGTATGCTGCGGAAAGACGATCGAGAGGAGTACCCGGACTTCCCGTTTCACAGGGATCTCGTCGACAACCGCCGCTACTTTCGCGAGGGCGGGCAGGCGGGATTCGAAACTAAGCGGGGCTGCAGCAAGCGCTGTATCTACTGCGCCGATCCGGTGTCGAAGGGCCGGACGATACGAACGAGGCACCCGGACTCGGTGGTCGAGGAGATACAATCTCTTCTAACACAGGGTATCGATGTGTTGCATACCTGCGACAGCGAGTTCAATATCCCCCCGGGGCACGCGCGTGCCGTATGCAGACGGATGATACGTGCGGGCCTGGGAGACAAGATACGCTGGTACGCCTACTGCTCGCCCGCCCCCTTCCCGCGCGGCCTGGCCGGACTGATGCGACGGGCGGGGTGTGCGGGGATAAACTTCGGTGCGGACACGGCCGACGCCAAGATGTTGAAGAGACTCGGGCGGGATTTCAGGCCGCAGGATATAACCCACGCGGTAAAAGCCTGTGCGGCGGAGGGAATTACGACGATGATCGATCTTTTGATCGGCGGGCCGAATGAGGGCAAAGAAAGCATCACACGGTCCATCGAGCGCATCAAGAGCGCCGGACCGGACAGAATAGGGATAAACGTCGGCGTGAGGGTGTATCCGGGGACGCCGCTTCACGGTATGGTGGCTGAAAAAGATTGCGGTCTCGTCGGAAACGGCGAAACATACGACCCGCGCTTCTACCTCGAACCGGCAGTCGCTAAAGAGGTTTTCGACCTCGTAGGAAGGCTTACCCGAAACGACGAGCGGTTCTTTTTTTTGGACCCCGCAAAGGACGACAGGAACTACAACTACAACGAGAATAAAAAGCTCGTCGAGGAGATACGCCTCGGGGCGCGGGGCGCCTACTGGGATATTCTGAGAAAGGCGAGCGGAGAATGAGACGGACCGGCCGCGTACGGGCCGCGGTCCGTACCGCGGTCTTCTTGGTCTTCATAATCCATGCGGCGGATAGCGATATGCTGTTCGGGGACGACGGTTTACGGTTGACGGTCGTGTATGACAATAACGAATACGACCCCTCTTTGAAGACCGCCTGGGGTTTTTCCTGTCTCATAGAGGGTGCCCAGAAGACGATACTCTTCGATACCGGGGGAGACGGGGACGTTCTCATCCACAACATGAAGCTGCTCGGTATTGACCCGGGGACGATCGATGCGGTCGTTCTCTCGCACACGCACCACGACCATACCGGAGGGCTTCAACGCCTCCTTAAAGAACACGGCGACATGGAGGTATGGGTCGGCGACTGGTTTCCGGAATCGATACGAAACATGGCTCGTGCGTGCGGGGCCGAAGTCGTTACCGTAGGGGGACCGTCGGCGTTGTGCGAGGGAGTGTTCACTACCGGCGGGATGGGGAAAGAGATACGGGAGCAGGCGCTGTTTTTCTGTACAGCGGAAGGAACGGTGATCGTAACGGGGTGCGCACATCCCGGGATCCTTGAAGTGATCGATACGGCGAAACGTCTTGCGTCAGAAGACTGTGACTCAGCCGAGGTCTTTTTTGTCATCGGAGGGTTCCATCTGAGCGGGGCCTCGGAAAGGGTGCTTCATAGAATAGTGAACGGCTTTCAGTCGCGCGGAGTCGTAAAGGCGGCGCCGTGTCACTGTTCCGGCGGCGCATGCAGGGCGATGTTCAGGGCGGTCTACGGGGAACGTTTCATACCCGCAGGTGCGGGAACGAGGATCGTACTAAGACCGTCACGCCCATAGGCGTCTGTCGACGATCGACGTTGCACGCTCCGAATGGGAGGCTGCTTCCGGACGGGGACGTACCGAAGAACAGGGCGGTCGATCGTGCGCATGGAGTGATACGTGCCTTCGCCGAATCCGCAGGGCTGCAGGACAAAATCATACAACAAGGGGAATATACATGGGATTCGAGTACAGGATACCGCGATACGAGATGTTGCCGGAGGATGCGCTGGGGAGGATCCATGAAAAAAGCCTTGCCATACTCGAAACGATCGGGGTGAGAGTGCCCCACGAAGGGCTGCTTCGCTTTCTTTCCGATTACGGTGCGAGGGTGGACCAAAAGACGTCCACGGTTACGTTTCCGGAAGAAACCGTAATGAGGGCGATCGAAACCGCGGGCAAGCGGCATATTCTGTACGGCCGCGACAGATCCAACACAGCGGAGTTCGGTTACGGGAAGTATAATTTCAACGGCACCTCGGGTCAGTACCAGATCGTCGACGATAAGATCCGGGCACGAAGGAGGCCGACGCTTGCCGACCTGCGGGAAGCGATCGCCGTGGGGAACGGGCTCGACAGCATAAATATCGTCGGAGCGATCGTTGTTCCGCAGGACATCCCGAGCGACGGGAGCGACCTCGTCGTTTTATACGAGCTTCTTCTTTCGACGGCGAAGCCGTTCTGCTTCTGGGTCTTCGACGGTTCTGCGGCGCGCGCCGCCATAGAGATGATGTCGGCCGCCGCGGGGGGGGCGGCCGAGCTTTCCTCTCATCCGTTTTACGAGATACTCGTCGAGCCGGTGAGCCCGCTCTCCTACAGGAAAGAGGGGCTCGATATACTCTTAGAGTTTGCAAAGGCGGGGCTGCCGGTGAACGTGTGCCCCATGGTTCAGGTGGGGGCGAGCGGGCCCTGCTCGTTATCCGGTACCATCGCGCAGGAGAACGCGGAGATACTGTCCGGTGTCGTTTTAACGCAGGCGGTGCGCCCCGGGCTCCCGGTGACCTACGGCTGCATACCGCACGTCTTCGACATGAAGGCTGCTATGATATCCTTCGGTTCGCCGGAGCAGGCGCTTTTGGCCGCCGCGATGACCCAGCTCGGAAAATCGTACGTATTTCCCGTATACTCCAATACCGGGCTGTCCGACTCCAAGGTGATTGACGCGCAGTTCGGCATCGAGAGCGCCGCGACGCTCGTGTTCGGAGCTGCGGCGGGCGCGGACATCTTCGGTCACCTCGGGATCACGGGCGCGGACAACGCGGCGAGCTTCCTGCAGCTCATCATCGACGACGAGCTCGCCTCCTACTGCAGGCGGCTCTTTTCAGGATTCGGACTCGACGATCTCGACGAAACGCTGGAAGAGATCGGGAAGGTGGGCATAGGCGGCAATTTCTTCGGAACGGACATGACGGTCCGTAATTTCAAACGGGAGATATGGTATCCGGAGCTCTTCGACAGAAGGGCGTGGGATTCATGGGAGTCCGACGGAGGCAGGGATACCCTTGACGCGGCAATCGAAAAGAAGGGGAGGCTCTTGAAGGAGGCAAAGGAGAATCCTGTGTCTCCGGATGAAAAGCTCGCCTTAGAGCTCGGCCGTATACTAAGGGCGAACGGCGTCGAGCCGCCGTCCCGGCGGTAATGAGCCGGGCGGTAGACGAAGAGGGTGATACCGCGGGGGAACGTTCCCCATTCGGCTCGGCCGATCCAACGCGCTTGACATTTGCGAGACGGCGCGGTATGGTACAAAAAAGGCGGTAATAGAAGGACATCCGTATGGTTGGGTTGAAGTTCGTCGGGAAAATCTTCAAGGCGCTTCGGTCAGCCTCGTCTCCCCGGCAGATAGCGGGGGGATTCATCCTCGGGATGCTCATCGGCCTCGTATCTCTCAAAAGCCTTTTTTCGGCCGTTGCGATCATATTGATACTCGTCCTCAATGTGAACGTCGCCATGGCGGCCTCCGGATACGCCGTATTCCGGCTTGTCACGTGGCTCGTCGACCCGTGGCTCCATACGCTCGGGTATTCCATGCTCGCGGAGGCGGCATTTCTGCAACCGGCATGGATCTATCTCTACAACCTTCCGCTCGTCTCGTTCACCCGTTTCAACAACACGGTGGTCATGGGGGGCTTTACGGCATATGCGGTGCTCGTCGTGCCGGTATTCATTCTCATTAAAAGGTTCGTCGTCGTATACAGGGAGCGCTTGGAAGAGAAGGTCAACCGCTGGAAGATAGTACAGGCGGTCAAGGGATCGCGGCTTTTCGAGTGGGTGGGAAGAATCACCGGAATAGGAGCGTAGGGTGAGAAAGAAGGGGGTTGTAGTTCTTCTGATCGTTGCGGCGCTCTTTTTGGTGTGGACGTTCTTTCTCTCGGACAGATGGCTCGAGAAGAGGCTCGAATCGCTGCTCGCAAGAATCGCAGGTGCAAAAGTCGAGATCGACGGTTTCGATTTCTCGCTGTTCGGGATGCGGATGGGCTGGGAAGCGCTCCGGTTCGCAGACGCCGGCGACCCGTGGAGAAATCTCTTCGAGACGGGGTACTGTGTTCTGGATCTGGAGCCGGGACCGATATTCGAGCGCAAGTTTATCGTCGAGGAGATGCGGCTCCAAAAGCTTCGATTCGACACGGCCCGTGAGACGGACGGCACCCTCGAGATCAAGGCGAAACGTAAGAAAGGTCCCTCGAAACTCGGAACGATGGTTAAAGACAAGCTCGAAGCAAAACTCTCACAGCTTCCCCTCTTCGATACCAAGACCCTTGCGATGAACATCGACGTAGAGGCGATCTGGCGTCGTCTGGAGCCGACATCGCCTGCGAAGATAACCCGGCTCGTGCAGGAGTATGAACGGTTTGCGGAAGGTTTGCAGGCGGGGTTGGCCGGGATCGACGCCGAAGAGGAGCTGGCCGGCGTGGCGGAGAACATCGATGCGATCGACGTCGAGAGCCTCGACACGCTCGAAGAGATGCAAGACGCCTTGTCGAGGCTCGACAGGATTTCGGATCGGCTGGAAGGCGTGACCCAAACCGTCGAACAGAGAGGCGGGGAGTTGGGAGAGGAGATTGTCAAGCTCGAAAACACGAGCGCGTCGGTCGAGCGCTGGATAGAGGAGGACCTGGCGCGTATAGGGAATGAGGTGAAGATTCCCCGGATAACACTGGAAAACGTCGCGGAGTTTCTGTTCGGCCGGAAACTCACCGAAAGGGTACTGAAGGTCCTGAAAATAGTGGAGAAGTTCCGTGCCGTTTCCGCGAAGATACGGAGGTTCGTCCCGGTACCGGAGATACCGCCGAGGCTCCGCGGACAGGACATCAGCTTCGAGAAGGGCGGGGGACTGCCCGCGGTATGGTTCAAGCAAGCATCATTTTCCACGTTTACGAGAGACGACGTCCTCATCGAGGGAAGTCTTATGGACCTCTCCACGGGCCAGCATCTGACTGGGAAACCGGCCGTGCTCGAAGCGGCGGGCGGTATGGAGGGAAAAAGAAGCATCGTGTTGACCGGCCGATTCGACTGGCGCGAGAGTGTCCCGAAAGACAGCCTCAGGCTTTCGATGTATGATATCATCCTCCGGGACGTATTCCTTACCGATTTCCCGCTCTTACCGAATACTCTAAAGAAGGGCACCGCTTCGTTGGATGCCGGTGTCGAGTTTACCGGCGAGGCGCTGGAGGCGGGCATAGTTTTTCTCATCGAGGACGTCTCGTTTACGCTGCCGGTACGGGAGTCGGGAACGTACGTGGAGCAGCTGATCTATGAAGTAAGCAGCTCGATCGCGGCGGACATCGACGATATCAGGATCGAGGCCGACCTCGAGATACTGCCGGAGCGTACGTCGCTCGCGATTCGTAGCAACCTCGATGCGATAGTGACGGGCAGGGTCGATGAGGTACTGCAGAAAGAGGCGAGGCGGGTGACAGAACAGCTCGCAGAACGGATCAGGTCCGAGGTACAGCTCCCCCGGCAGGAGCTTTACAGGATCGCCCGGGAGGCGGAATCACAGGTCTCAAAAAGGCTGTCGGAGCTCGAACGCCTGCAAGATGAAATAGAGGCGGAGCTCAAAAAGAAGCGTACGCGGATAGAGGAGAGGATAGAAGAAGAAACGGTGGGCAAAGCGAAGAAAGAGATCGAGGAACAGAGGAAAAAGCAACAGGAGGCCCTCGAGCAGGAGAGGGAAGAGAAGGAGCGGCAACTGGAAGAGGAAAGAAGAAAGGCCGAGGACGCGATAAAAAGCGGGATAAAAAGTCTTTTCTGACCTTCATGATAAGTCCAATCACCGTGAAACAGGAGGGTTCGTGAGGGGTCTGTATGCTCTATCCGTGTTTCTGATGTGCGCCGTCGCCGGAGCCAGTGCGGATGATAAGGATGCGTATCTGTTTTTCGAACGTATACAGCGGCGCTATGAAACGATAGCCGACTATCAGTGCAGGATCGATACGTACTGCACGGACGGTCAAAGCGAGGAGCATCGTATCCTGAATTTCTACTTCAAGCGGCCCCGTCTGATACGGGTTGACCTGTTGTGGGGAAACATGCCGTTTGACAACGGTAGCGTGGGGGTCTTTACGGGCGGGGATACCATTACAGGCCATCGGGGTGGTATACTAAGCCCCATAATCATGACGATACCGAAAAAAAGCACGATGGCGACGACCCTGAGAGGGGAGGCCTTCGACGAGATCGATATGGAAGCAGTGCTCGAAAAGCTGTTCTTCTATATGGGGAACGGAACCGTCCGGATCGGGGAGGAGGGAGGCTTCTATAGAATAGTCTGCGTGCCGCTCGACGCGAAGGAAAACGGCGGCATCACGAAGGATATCGCACGGTTCGACAGGGATACCCTTACCATTACCGGGTTTCAGCGGTATGAGTCCGGGGTTCTCGTGCAGGAGGCGGTCTGGACCGACTACATCATCAACGCCGGTCTCCCCGATAGGCTCTTCGATGTGAAGTTCGATCCGAAATCGCTGAAACGCGAGGGTATACTCGTACTGCGGCAGAGTTTGTAGTGGGAGGGATCGCATATGAAGCGGTTCGATGTTATCGTGGTGGGTGGAGGACCGGCCGGTGCGATCGCTGCGATGCACTGCGGCGGCCGGGGCCTCGAGACACTCCTTCTCGAGAAGGCGCGGCTCCCGCGATACAAGCCGTGCGCCGGGGGCCTGACCGCCGCAGCATCGAGGGAGCTCGGGTTCGAGCTCGACGGTACCGTTGTGGAGAGGAGCTGTTCCGGCGTCAGGATCCGTATACGAGGGGAATACAGAACTGTAACGGCCGATGGACCGGTTTTCTATACCGTGCGACGGGAGTTATTCGACGAGAATCTCTGCCGCAAAGCGGCCGATTCGGGAACGGTCCTGCACGACGGTGAAGGGATTTCGGACCTGAGACGCGACGGGCGAAAAACGGTCGTCACAACGAACATAGACCGGTACCTGGCCGATATCGTAATCGGCGCGGACGGTTTCCACAGCTTAGTGCGCAGGTCGTTGGGGGTGAAGTTCACTCGAGACGAGATCAAGTTCTGTGTGCTCTGCGAGGTGCCCGTGCCGGAGGAGATGGTAAACAGCCGTTTCGGCGACATGCTTCAGGTGGATTACGATTACGTCGACGGGGGATACGCATGGATATTTCCGAAACGGGAATCCGTGACCTGCGGTATCGGCGGAGCGCTTTCTGATTCGAAAAGCTTCCCGGATAAATTGAGACGATTTCTGCATATGAACGGCCTCGATACCGGTGTGAGGATCAAAGGAGGTTTCCTCCCCACTACGAGGTTCAGGCAGCCGGTATACGGTGACGGCGTGATGCTTGCGGGAGACGCAGCCGGGTTTGTCGATGCGTTTACGGGGGAGGGGATACGCTTTGCGATCATATCGGGGAAACTAGCGGCAAAGACCGCACAGGAGTGCCACGAACGCGGGGATTTTTCCCAAGAGGCGTTCTCCGTTTACCAGTCTTGTTGCGAGAACGCTTTCGGGGGCGACCTCGTGTACGCCGCACGGATCACCGACCTGTTTTCCCGCTTCTCCGAATTCGTCAAGAGCACCATCGTGAAGCACAGCGGTCTTCTGAAGGGGTACCTGAAAACGATGACCGGGGAGATGGACTACAGGACTTTCTTCGAATCGATCAAACGGCGGATTCCCCTCGTGGTCCTAAAAAGGCTGCTGTTGCTGCAGCCGGAAGCCGAAGACACGCCGGCATGAGCATCCTCATGAAAAAGCCGCATCCCGCATCTTCTGTTTCGTATCAGGAGACGAGCCTCGCCCTCAATCGTCTGATTGCGAAGAATGCGCACAGGAACGTGACGCCGACGATATAGGCCGCGTCGAAGAGTTGTACTCTCCCGGACTCGCCGAAACAGATAGACCGTACGATCCTTACTGAGTGTGTGAGCGGAAAAACTTCAGCGACCCACTGCATCGGTTTCGGGAGAGTGTCGAGCGAGAAGACCACTCCGGAGAAGAAGAACATCGGTGAAATGAACCCGGTGAAGTAGAAGTTGAACTGGTTGAGGTCCCGTATGAACGAAGTCACGAAAAGCGCGAGAGACGAGAACATGACCCCCGTCGCGAAACCGACGAACGGCGCGAAGGCGCTCGTCGCGATAGAGAGTATGCCGAACGCGGAGACGATGGAGAGCACTGCGAGTGAGAAGAAGAAACCCTTCGTACCCGCCCAGAGAATCTCGCCCAAAAAAAGGTCGCGCACGGTGATCGGGGCCGACAGCATTCCGTCGTATGCCTTGTCGTATTCAAGCCTGATGAATGTGCCGTAGGTGCATTCGAAAGAGGCGGTGAACATCGCGGTGGTGACGAGTATGCCGGTTGCGAGAAACGGAAGGTAGGGCACCCCCTTCATCTCGGTGATATATCTGCCGAGCCCGAGGCCGATTGCGACGAGGAATATGAGCGGCTCCAAGAATGGGGGCAGACCGTTTGCCACGAGGTTCTTCGTGTAGACTCGCATGTGCCGGTACCAGACGCTGAAAAGACGCCTGGGGAGGGGGGGCTTGTACTCATGCCTGCTATTCATGGAGGTCCCTTCCGGTGAGCTTTAAGAAGAGGTCCTCGAGGTTCGTCTCCCGCGTATGATAGTCGCCCGGCCCAAGCCGCCCGGCGAGCAGTTTCAGGGCATTCGGATCGTCGCTGTAGAGTAGCACGACTCCTGCGGAGCTGTCCTTCCTCACGCCGCCTGTAACGAGCCGGTCTATGCGCTCGAAGCGTTCGGGATTTTTCACCTCCAGCACATACCGCTCCATCTGCGATTGTAGAAGTTCCTTCGGGTTCCCCTCTATCATTTTTACTCCCTGGTTCATTATGATGATCCGGTCCGCGATCTGAAACGCCTCCTCCATGTAGTGCGTGGTGAGCAGTATCGTGGTTCCGCCGTTTTTCAGCTGCCGGATCTTGTCCCATATAAGATGCCTGACCTGGGGGTCGAGCCCGGTAGTCGGCTCGTCAAGGATGAGCAGGCGAGGATCGTTTAAAAGCGCGCGGACAATGATGAGGCGCCGTTTCATGCCGCCGGAAAGCTCTCGTATCTTAGCACCGGTTTTATCCGACAGCTCCATGAATTCGAGAAGCGAGTCTATACGGGCGTTCGCCTCGCTCTTCGGGATTCCGTAGAACTTCGAGTAGATCAGCAGGTTTTGCCTGACGTTGAGCTCGACGTCGAGATTGTTCTCCTGCGGAACTACTCCGGAAAGGTACTTTATTTCGAGCTCGTGACCTGCCGGGTCTTTCCCGAAGACCTTCAGCGTGCTTTCGGGCCGATCGTCCCGCACCGCTTTCCCGTATACGAGGTTCATCATCGTCGTCTTGCCGGCACCGTTCGGGCCGAGGAACCCGAGACATACCGCCCGCTTAAGATCAAAACTCATGTCTCTGACGGCCCTGACACGGCCGTAGGATTTGTGGATGTGGGATGCCTCTATGACCGTCTCTTCTGTTCGTCCCATGATTGCATGAATATAATGCATTGTATTTCGTGGTACAAGAAAGTTGTGCGGGCGGCGGCAAGCGCCGCGTTCACGTTGTTGCGGAAGGCTGCCGGCTTTCGCGCGCTATCTATCCATGGAAAAAAACGCTCATCCGCTGTTTTTCGCTTCACGGCGACTCCCGCTACGGGGTACAATAGGTCTTGGGACCGGTCGAACGGTACCGAATGCTCGGGGAAGGCGGTCGTGAGAATGGATATACGGGAGGGCATAGAAGGGAAGGAAGAAATGGTGGTTGGAGAAAAGGACCTTGCCACGGCGGTCGGGTCCGGAACGGTGGAGGTCTTCGCCACGCCGGCGCTGGCGGCCTTGATGGAACGTGCCTCCTGGAAGCTCGTGCAGCGGTATCTACCGGAGGGGTTTACCACCGTCGGGACGAAGCTGTCTTTGACGCACCTTTGGGCGACGCCGCCGGGCATGAAGGTGGTTTGCACCGCCGTGCTCGTTCGAGTGGAAAAAAAAAGAGCTCGCTTTCGAGCTGAAAGCCTGGGACGAGAGGGGCTTGATCAGCAGGGGAGAGCATACCCGGTATGTCGTGGATAAGAAGCGGTTTGAAATGAATGCCGGGCAGGAGTGACGATCGGCCGCTCTTACAAGCCGCTTGTCCTACGGCTTGAAGCCGATATGCGGACCATGCTCCGGTTCCCGTGCCGGACGTATCTCACCGTACTTGGCCTCATAGAGCTCTATGTTCTTCTTTATGGCGGACATGACACGCTTCATGTGCCCCGGGCTGATTATCACCCGCGCGGTCGCGGTGCCTGAAGGCGGCGCCACGAGATAGAAGTCCATGATGAACTCCTCCGGCGTGTGCATGATGTTTACCGTGTTTGCATATACGCCGCCGATGACGTCCTTGCTGTACTCCACCTTGATCTCTTTCTTCTTCTCGTTCATCGCCGCCTCCGCCGTCTTTTTAATAAGCATACACCAGAAGGAGCGAAACGCAAGCTCAATTCTCGGGAGAAAGGGGCGCGCCGGGAGACTTTCGACAGGTAAGAGCGATTCGAGTTGACTGCATGCGGTGAACGCGATCCGGGCTGGTGATGGCTCCCTGTTCTTTTTGATTTACTGCGTTGTGCAGTATTTCACGATGCTTTGTATGTGAATGGCGGTCGTATTCAGAAAAATAATGCCGTATTCGTCTCTATCGAGAATCATGGGCAGCTCTGTACATCCGAGTATCAGTGCTTCTATCGAATCTTCGTCTATCATCCGCTTTACTATGGCCAATAATTCCTTTCTCGTCGATTCCCTGATTATACCGAGCTCGATTTCAGACATGAGCTTGTCGTGGATGAGCTGTATCTCGCCGTCTTGGGGGACGACCACCGACATTCCCTTTTCGCGAAAGGGCTTTTGATAGAAGTCGGATTGCATGGTGAATTTAGTCCCCAACAGGCCGAGCGTGGTAAGTCCCAGGCTTCCTGCCTTCAGGCAGGTCTCCTCGACGATGCTGAGCAGAGGGACGGGAGAACCTGATTTTACCTCGTCGAAGACTATGTGCGTTGTATTCGATGCGATTGCCGCAAACTGCGCGCCTGCCTTGTGAAGGGCATTGATCATCGTAAGGAGCCATTCCGTCAATGCATTCCACTGTTTCGACTCGGCCATCTTCAAGAGTCTCGATACGTCGGCGCTGTATAGTATTATTTCCGGAACCGCCGAACCGGCCTCCGTTCTTCGGAAGGCGTCGATGATTCCTCGATAGTAGTCGACGGTCGACTCCGGTCCCAGCCCGCCGATGATTCCGATTCGTTTCATCATAAGCCTCCAGGGTTACGCCCGAACCGCCGGTCATTATGGACCTTGCGGTAAAAAGCGCATTGTAACCGCCGTGTAGCCGGTTGTGGCTTTTTATGGTATCGCGGCTTGCACACTCGAATCGAGTAGCTATGACCTCGCGAAATCATCCCCCCTAAAAACCGTAATGGGTTGGTTCTCAGAGGATTATGGAACTATCCTCGATCGTAAAACCGCTTTCAACGGCCGGACTTTTTATGTATCGCTTTAGTATTTCAGTCCCGTATCACAGAGCACCGTCACGACTTTCGGATGTGCGCCGATCTTGCCGCATTCAACAAGCTTGACCGCGGCACAGACGTTTGCCGCAGCGGAAAAGCCTACGAACAGCCCCTCCTTGTGAGCCAGAAGCTCGCGGTAGCGTACCGCTTCCTCATTGGTGACGGACAGGTATTCGTCGACCAATTCCGGTTCCCAGTGAGGCAGCTGTATCCCGTAGCCGATGCCCTGGATGACATGCTTGGGGTCGGTTATCGGATATCCGGCCAGCACGCGCGCGCCGGCAGGTTCGACAGTCGCACAAAATATACTCGAATTTCGCTCTTTAAGATATTTGCTCGTTCCGACGAATGTCCCGCCGCTGCCCGCGGCTGCAACAAAGGCGGAAATATCCCCGTCGAGATCGTTCCAGATTTCGGGGCCCGTCCCCCGATAATGGGCGTTGATGCTCGAAAGATTGTTGAATTGATCGACGTAAAAGCCGTCTTTTTCTTCCGCCAACGCTACGGCTTTCTCGATCGCCGCCTCGATGTCCTTTCCCGTCACCCGGCCCGGGGTCCCGTCCACCTGCGACACTAAAACGACTCCTGCGCCGAGCGCTTCGAGCATTTTCACTCTGGCGGGGCTGTTGCCTTCCGACATAACGGCGGTAAAAGGATTGTGAAAGAGATTACAGACTACGGCCAGGCCGGCCCCCATATTGCCGCTCGTCATTTCCACGACTAAACGGCCCTTTTCGAGCTTGCCGGATTCGTATGCGTCCTTGATAATGTGCAGCGCCGCCCTGTCCTTTACGCTTCCGCCGGGCTGTATGAATTCGGCCTTTGCATACAGTTTCCCCTCCCCTGAAAGAATATTTTTCAATTCGACGAGAGGGGTGTTTTCGATCAGCTGTATCGTACTGTCTACCAGCATTAAGGGACACCTGCCGTTGGTCGAGGATTGTATAGGCGGCCAGCGGCCGCAGGCTCAAACGGCTTCGACAAAAAAGACCGGAACCTTCTCGGAAAGTACCCTGCCGCGATGCCTGTGATCAGGGCCGTCGGGAATGAGAATTCCGCCTCCAGGATCATATCGTATTCTTGAATTTTCATACTCGATCTCCAAACGGCCCTCGATAAGATATCCGTAGTGACCCTTCTCGCACCAGTGGGGTGCCATCTTGCTCGTGTATTCCACGAGGCGAATGCGTACATTGTTCTCGCATAAACATTTGTGCCACATGCCCTCGATCGGCGGCTCCCATTCGAGTGAGTCGGAGTCTGCTTTGTATTTCATGGCTTTCGGTTACGTTCTTGGGATCATAAGGAGTATACACTGGATTAGGCTGATTGATAAGGCCGAAATGAATTATTTCGAACGATCCGCTGGATAAGAAAAGCCCCGTTATACTCGACTGCCGGAATGAACCGCGCGGGGCCGAGACTCTCATATCCGAAACACGTGAATCAGCACATACGCAGCAGAACGGACTGGGGGTATTCTCTATGAATCCGGCCGGCCTCTTCTCTCTCCCCTCAGATGGAGCAGCTTGATTTTCAATCAGGCCTCGAGTCATTCTTCGAGCCACACGCCTTTTAATGGTAGAATATATGCTCGGGATCCATGAAACAGATCACGCCGGGATGCTCGGCCAGGTTATCGGCCGTTACTTCCATGTTTTCCAGAATACAATGGGATCGCATATATTTTCGATCATGCCACAAGTAGTCTCCCCATCTTTTATGACGATCGAACACCATAATACTGTATTCCGAACGAGTGACATGCGGTGAATCAATACAACCGTCGATATATTCTTATATACCGGTGATTCTTGATTTGATTGTTTTATTATGGGTAAAATCATGTATCGTAGGGGGTGTCAAGACTCTTTTTAGTGAGAGCGCAGCATATGTCGTTTTTTTACAATTTTAGTAGAATAAAACACCGGCAATAATCCTACTGTCGTATAGGTCTATTCATACATTCAATAGACCCTTGGTAGATATGATCTCAGATAGTACCAGTGCCGCCGCGCCGATACTGCTTGCATCATCACCCAATGCCGAAGTTACGATCTCCGGGTTATTTACCATTGTCGTAAAGGCTCGTTTCTTGATGACATTTTTAATTTCTTCAAAGAAGAACTCTCCTGCATTAGAAACACCTCCTCCTATCACTATGAGCTCCGGATTCAGGAGGTTAATTATATTAGCAATTGCTATTCCCAAATATCTTCCGACCTCGTTCAATAACCGTAAGGCGATATCATCACCTTTTTTAGCGGCAAGAGCTACAACCTCGGCATTTATTTTTTTTATATCGCCTTCTACAAGTTCCTTGATCAAAGTGTTTCCACCAGAGCTTGCTACCCTTATCGCGGAGGCGGTTATTGCATGGCCGCCGGCCATTACTTCCACGCATCCCCTGTTCCCGCAGTGACATAAGGGCCCGGAAGGCACGAGAGTCATATGACCAAATTCGCCTGCGGTTGAAGTTTTTCCACGATATAATTCTTTGTTTATAATTATTCCGCTTCCGATTCCATGCCCGATATTAATACAGAAAAAATTATCATAGTTCCGTCCGGCTCCGTACCTGGCTTCGGCAAGGGCCATAGCCCTCGCGTCGTTTTCAATGAAAACAGGAAGGTGAAATTCATTCTGAAATAGCTGTACTATCGGCACATTATGCCAGTTCGGAATGCTGGGGCTGAATACCGATAATCCTTTATTCGTATCGATAATTCCCGATAGTGATACGCCGATGCCGGTGAGCTTGCTTCGGATCAGCCGACTGGTGCTCGAAAGAGCTTTTTTAGTAACAGTTAACATCCATTCTATTATTCGATCCTTACCTTCACTTACGTCGATATCCAATTTTGCCTTTGACAGGATATTTCCGTGAAGGTCGATAATGACGCCAGTAACTTTTGTTATACCGAGATCTATACCGGCGAGATAGAATGCTTCCGGATTAAACTCAATTAGAACCGGTCTTCTACCGCCGATTGAAACCCCTGGTCCGCGTTCACGTAGTATTTTACGTTTGAGAAGCTCCGTAACAACCCTTGATACCGTAGCCGGAGTCAGATTGGATAAACGTGCGATTTCCGCGCGGGAAATGGGATTTTTACGCTGAAGTGTTAGTAAGATGTCTATTATGTTTTTCCTATTAAGATACGATTTATCTCCCATTATTAGTTATCCTTTTCCATAGTGAATTGTCGAGAGAGTTTCCTACGCATATATCTTTTATAACTAATACTTTATTACATTTAAAAGTATCAATCAACTTTTTTGCAAAAAAATTATTGACAATTTCATAAATAATTCTAAACTTTATTTAAATTAAAATTAACTACCGGGTATCATGGTCAGAGTTACGATAACGTAGAGGGGGAGGTGATGTAAATATACTGGAGAAATGTTTTAATAATCCATTTAAAGGAGAAGAGGATGAAACAGACGTTGAAGATTACAAAGGTTGTAACGGTAGTAATTGCGATTTTAGCATTGTTCGCGATTAATGCAATGCTTTTTGCGAGTGGTGAGACGGAGGAAAAAGCCGCGGGAGGGAAGAAACTAGTCGTCGGCTTTTCACAGAATGATACCAATAATCCTTGGGGAACGGCTGAAACGGAATCGGTAAAAGATGAAGCCGCCAAACGAGGGATCGAGCTCAAGTATGCCGATGCAATGACGAAACAGGCAAATCAGATAAAGGCCATACGGGCATTCATTGCACAGGATGTTGATGCCATCTTTCTAGCGCCGCAGGTTGAGACTGGATGGGAGCCGGTTTTAAAGGAGGCCAAGGCGGCAGGAATACCGGTGTTTCTGCTTGACAGAGGGGTCGATGTTACGGATGATTCGTTATACGTTACTCTTTTAGCCTCCGATTTCGTGTTCGAGGGTGAGGAGGCCGGCAAGTGGTTGGCCGAAGAAATGAATTACAAAGGTAACATCGTTGAATTACAGGGGACCCCTGGAGCATCACCGACCATTGATCGTAAAAAAGGGTTCGAAAATATTATAAACAAGTATCCGGATCTGAAAATTATCAAATCGCAGACCGCCGAGTATCAGATGGGTAAAGGCAAGGAGTTGATGGAAGCTTTTTTAAAGGCCGAAGGGGAAAACATCGATGCGGTATATGCTCACAACGACGCAATGGCCCTGGGTGCGATTCAGGCAATCGAAGAGTACGGCTTAAAGCCTGCGGAGGATATCATAATAGTATCGGTTGACGCTATTAAGGACGCTTTTGAAGCCATGGTTGCCCAGAAATTGAATTGCACGGTTGAGTGTACGCCTCTTTTAGGTCCAGGCGCATTCGATGCGTTGGAAAAACATCTTGCCGGTGAGAAGCTGCCGAAGTGGATTAAATCCGAGGATCAGGTGTTTACCAAAGATACAGCTGCAGATTACATTGATTCTAGGAAATATTAAACCGAGGTATTCATCCCAAGCGGTAACTTGAATAAAGAAGAACGACGCAACCTCTTCTGGATATCATTTGGGATGTTGTTTGCTGGTGAGGGCCGAGGTTATCTTATCATTGTTACGTGAGAAAATGCGCGGTGATACTTTTGCCCTCACCTCATAATCAAAGTCCAATCGTTTTAATTCTATAATCTTCAAGTACAAAACAGATCGGTCGAATTAAGAAGATTTTTAATCGAATAAAGTGTAATATTGAAAAAAGGTGAGAAGGTAAAAGGGGATATGATTACCGCCAATCCAATTCTAGCAATAAACAGGTTATGTAAAGATTTTCCAGGGGTAAAAGCACTCGACAACGTGGATTTCTTTCTTAGAAAAGGGGAAATACACGCACTTATGGGTGAGAATGGAGCTGGAAAATCCGTCTTGGTAAAAGTACTAACCGGAGTATATAAAAGGGATAAAGGGAAAATATACTTTGAAGGCAAGCCGTTTTATGTACATTCGCCGAAGGAAGCACAAGAGTGTGGTATAAGTACCGTGTATCAGGAAATTAATCTGGTTCCCAATCTTTCGGTTGCAGAAAATATATATTTGAACCGCCAACCACAGATAAGAGGGTTTATAGACTGGAAAGCGACAAATAAAAAGGCGGAGAAGGTACTTGAACGTTTAGATTTGAAACTCGATGTGAAGCAGCCGCTCGGGAGTTTTTCTATTGCGATTCAACAGATGGTTGCGATAGGGCGGGCTCTCGATCTCGATGCCAAAGTTTTAATCTTGGATGAACCCACCTCTAGTTTAAACGTCAAAGAGGTCCAACAGCTATTTACGATAATGAGAAAATTAAAGAGTCTTGGTCATTCAATCATTTTCATTACACACTTCATTGATCAGGTATATGAGATATCGGATAGAATAACCGTTCTCAGAAACGGTATGCTTGTTGGTGAATTCTTGACCGATTCGATAGACCGGGTAGAATTGATAGCCAAACTGATGGGAAAGAAGCTGGCAGAATTTTCAAGCGAACAGGCAGAGATCGAGCAGGGTGATGAGAATAAACAGGGAATACCATTTCTAGAGGTACAGGGGTTGGGGAAGAAGGGCTTAATCGAGCCGTTTGATTTACGTATGTATAAAAGAGAAGTATTGGGACTGGCTGGATTGCTCGGCTCCGGACGTACTGAGATTGCGAATTTAATCTTTGGAATCGATAGGGCGGATAAAGGTCAGATACTATTGAATGGGAAATCCGTAAATATATCTAATCCGCATGACAGCCTCAAATTCGGGTTCGGTTTGTGTCCGGAAGACAGAAAGTCGGAAGGTATTATTGAAGACCTTTCAATAAGAGAAAACATCATTCTATCTCTTCAGGTTAAAAAGGGATGTTTTAAATATATTAAGAGGAAAATACAGGAAAAACTTGTATCCAAGTACATCGATATGCTGAAGATAAAAACTCCTGATATGGAGCAAGCAATAAAGAACCTCAGCGGCGGTAATCAGCAGAAAGTAATCGTTGCAAGATGGCTGGCTTCTAATCCCGGTTTATTAATCATGGATGAACCGACAAGGGGAATCGATGTTGGCGCTAAAGCGGAGATACAGAAATTAATACTCGAATTGAGTCAAAAAGGAATGGCCATTCTATTTATATCATCGGAGCTTGAGGAAGTCATTCGCTGTTCCCAGAAGGTAGTAGTGGTTCGGGACAAGGCTAAAATAGCGGAATTGACGGGAACGCAAATTAATGAGCATACGATAATGAACAAGATAGCAGTGGTATAAGTGAAGTATAGGCAGATTGGTTTTCGTAATTGTCGATCCGTATTATGCGGAATTATTTAAGTTGCTGCTCGGTTCATTCTAATAATTCAGAGTAGAGTTCGATTTTTACTCGAAGGCTCAATAAATTTTATGAAGAAAAAAAATTATTCATCTCTCCTTTGGCCGTTGATTACGCTGGCGGCTATTTTGGTGTTCAACCTCATCTTCACTAAAGGATTCTTCAACATCGAAATAAAGAACGGCCATCTGTTCGGGAGTATTATAGACATAATAAAACGCGCAGTTCCCGTGATGATTATCGCAATCGGCATGACGATGGTCATTGCGACAAAAGGAATAGATATTTCTGTTGGATCTATTATTGCAATCTCTGGTGCGATCGCTGCAATAATTATATTGAATACGGGGCTTTCACTATTTTTTGTCATCTTTTTATCTCTGGCAGTTGCTTTCCTTTTTGGTGCGTTCAACGGGTTACTTATTTCCTATATTGGCATCCAGCCGGTTGTGGCCACTTTAATTCTCATGGTTGCCGGGCGCGGCGTAGCTCAACTCATAACAAACGGCTATGTTCTCTATATTGATCACAAAGCCTTCGAATATTTAGGAATTGGGTTTTTCTTAGGAATACCTTTCAGCATAATAATCACTTTAATTGTTTATATAATTACATATGCAGTTACAAGGACAACGGCAATTGGATTATTGATTCAGGCGGTTGGGGGTAATCCCAGGGCAAGTTACTATACGGGAATAAATGTAAAATCAATCAAATTCTTTGTTTATGCATTCTCGGGTTTGTGTGCGGGTATTTCCGGTCTCATAATTTCGTCGGATATCAAAGGGGCGGACCCGAGCTTCGCTGGTCTGTGGGTAGAGCTCGATGCAATTCTTGCCGTCGTTATCGGCGGCACCCCCTTTACGGGCGGAAAATATTACCTTTTCGGCTCTATAATCGGTTCTCTTATCATTCAGAGCTTGACTACTACGATATTGACGAGGGGGGTTCCGGTACAGTACACGCTTGTTGTTAAAGCGATTGTGGTTTTTATTGTGATAATTTTTCAGTCGGCGGAGTTTAGGCAGAAAGTTTTGCGAGGGCTAAAGAGAAAGATACAATGAAATTATTATTCAAGCGGATCAACAGAAAAAAAATTCCATTATATGCCAATTTTATTATATTCGTTCTTATTTATGCCCTTGGAGCGATTTTTTATCGTAAATTTCTCTCATTGAGAGTATTTGTCAACCTGCTCACCGACAACTCTTTTTTGGGAATAACGGCAGTTGGGATGACGCTTGTAATTATTTCAGGAGGAATAGATTTATCAGTAGGTTCTATGATGGTTTTTACTACAATGTTGATCGCGCTTTTTACGGAGATGCTGCATTTGCCTCCTATAGTCGTATTGCCAGCTGTTGTCCTAATCGGCGTATTGTTCGGTTCTCTCATGGGGGGATTGATTCACTTCTTCAATGCGCCGCCGTTTATTGTTACTCTCTCCGGAATGTTCCTTGCAAGAGGTCTTGGATTCGTAATAAGTCTCGATTCCATTCCTATTAAACATAAATTTTATTATAATGCCTCCCAGTTTGGTATACAGTTAACAGAGAAGATTAGAATGCCGATTATAGCAATTATATTTATTGCCGTGGTAATTATTGGGATAATACTATCTCATTACACTAAATTCGGCCGCAATACTTACGCGATAGGCGGAAATGAACAATCAGCGGTTTTAATGGGGCTCCCGGTCGGCCGTATTAAGATAATGATATATGCCTTCAGCGGTATGTGCTCCGCTCTTGCGGGGATAGTATATGTTCTATATACACTTTCCGGATATGGACTGGCTTATATGGGGTTAGAGCTGGATTCGGTTGCGTCAGTTGTTATCGGGGGAACCTTGCTAACAGGGGGAGTAGGGTATGTTGAAGGAACGTTGGTCGGAGTCCTGATACAAGGATTGATATATAACTTCATCACGTTTCAAGGAAATTTAAATGTATGGTGGGCGAAGATAGTAATAGGATTGCTCCTGTTATTCTTCATACTTATGCAGAGAACGTTTTCAACAAGGACAGCTGCCAACTAGCAGTATATGAATAAATACCGTGCAACCGTTGAATTCTTGAGCGAAACGGTGCTGTTCGGCAGACTGCCGTGAATGAGGTTCGGGCATACATGATTTGGATAGCATACGATGAAGAGGCGATAGAGTATGTACAAGAAGAGTGTTTGAAATTTTACCGCTGTTTGTATAGAGGGTGTTTGAGACGATATGATCTAATCGGAGGATGGATAAATGAGCGGAAATAGAAATCATCGATACCTATTTTGGAATAGATATGAAAAGAATCCGGTAATCCCTGTAGTGACTCAAACGTGGAAACATGCGTGGACTGCTAACCCTGACATACTGTTAATCGGAAATACGTACTTTTTGTACTATAGGGGTCAGGGGACTGATGGAAAAGACAGAATCGGCGTGATGACCGTTAAAGAAGATGATTTTGATGGTATCACATTCGACGATTACGGCAATAATCCTATTATAGATGTCGGTACCTCGGGAACGTTTGATAGTCAGTATGTATTAGACCCCGCTGCAGTCGAAGTCGATGGAAAGATATTTTTATATTACAGCGGTATATCAAGTACCCGGCAGGAAGGCAGTATACCGGATTCGATCGGTCTTGCTGTTTCGGATGACGGTTATAATTTTAATAAGTACGAAAAGAACCCTCTTTTCCCCGGAAGAGCGCCTGAGGTAGTGTACAAAGATGGAAAATTCCATATGTTATACCAGAAAAACGAGAGCTTGGGATATTTTATAAATCAAGATTTTTCCATATACCTTGCGTTATCGGAAGACGGGTATCACTTCGAGGACTATGGCAATGAACCCGTGGTTGAGTTGGGAAAAAGCGATGAATGGGACGCGCATATTGTGACGCCGCGTATTTTCTATGAGGACGGGATCTACTTGATGATATTTGCCGGTGATCCTCGTCATTACGATTACTCCCGGTATTTCGGGCTAGCGGCATCGAAAGACTTGATAAACTGGAAAAAGTATCCCGGGAATCCGATATATCGCCGGGGCGAGGCTGGAGACTGGGACGAGGGCGGAATCTGGTTTCCTTCTTTTATCAAGGTTAAAGATACGTATTATATGTGGTATGAAGGCTATGGGAATGGGAAAGATAGAGACAAGTCGTTCGACAAACCCGGCTATTCTCAGATCGGTTTGGCGACACTTACGGGAATAAATCTGAAGGACCTGTTTGTGAACATCGTATAAACGGCGTTTGCTGTTCTTCATCTCATTTGGAATGGTGTCCGCCACACTCGGACTTTTTCGAATCCTCAGTTTTACTCCGGAGAATGCTCAGAGTAGCAATTAAGAGGTGGCGAGATGGTAGTCAGTAAAGAGTTGTCTGAATTTACATATAATGATCAATCCGTTTATACGTTTACGGTACGGAACTATAACGATCTCTCCATTAGGGTAATGAACTATGGAGCGACTCTGCTATCCGTTCGAATGCCGGATCGAAAAGGTACAATCGGTGAGATCACGCTCGGATTCGATAGTATCGGCGATTACATCGAAAGGACCGGTGCATCGGGGATTTCTATTGATCCGTATTTTGGCGCGACAATTGGTCGTTATGCAAACCGAATATCTCAGGGAAGGTGTGTCATAGGTGATAAGAGGTACAACTTAACGTGTAATGAAAATAGTATCAATCATTTACATGGCGGGATCAATGGGTTCGACAAGGTTATATGGAATTTTCAAACGTTTGAAATGAAAAAAAAGGCAGGGGTTGTTTTTTCTTATCGGAGCCATAACGGCGAAGAGGGCTTTCCCGGTAATCTGGATGCACGGGCCGTTTTCAGTTTGAGCGAAAACAATGTATTGTTGTTTGATTTTTGGGCGAAGACAGACCAACCTACTCCTGTCAACCTGGCCAATCATGCGTGCTGGAATTTGGCGGATGCGGGGCAAGGGTCAATCCTGGAACATGAGTTGATGTTGAACTGTGGAAAATATTTACCGAGTGATGAGAATCTTATTCCCACCGGCGACATAATAGACGTACATGGTTCTCCCATGGACTTCAGTAAGCCCAAGAAAATCGGTAAAGACATACGGAAACTGCCCGATGGATACGATCATTGCTTTGTAATTAAGAAAGATAACGAACGTTTGAATTTCGCAGCGAGGGTCCATGAGCCCGGAACCGGGAGGTGTATGGAGATATCAACCACCAAGCCCGGGATACAGTTTTACTCGGGGAATTTTCTCGAAGGGGTACTATGTAGAAATTCTACAAAGACCGGGAAATATAACGGGTTCGTATTATTAACGGAATATTTCCCGAATTCGGTTAATCAACAAAATTTCGAATCTCCAATTCTCTATCCGGGATCTACGTATCATCATTACACGATTCACCGGTTTTTTATTACATAAGCAGATAGTGAAAAGTATGGCAACTGTCTCTTATAGGATTTTGGACTGAAACTTTCAAATCATTACCAGCAATCAAAATCCTCTCGAAGTCAGCTCACATAAGTATGTTGGAATCGCTATCTTGGATTCTTTTTAATAACAGCAACAGTGGCTATTGATCATTACACTCTTTTACATATAGCTTTTTCCTACGGATCTTTTGGTGATTATACGAAGCAAGCAATCACGGAATGTCCAAACTGTATATCCGGCCCCTCTCATTCACCGGCTAATATTTCACTAATCATTTGAAGAAGTTTGTGAAACGAATAGGGCTTTGCAATAAACTGATACCCTTTTTCTTGAATGCTCGACCAATTTGCTTCAAAATTTGTATATCCACTGCTAAATAAGACTTTAAGCTCGGGTTTAAGGGAAAGTAACTTTTCTACTAATAGCGGACCTGACATTCCAGGTAGAATTATATCGCTAAAAACAAGATGAAATTGGCCATTTTCTTTCTGAAATATATCCACTGCTTCCTCTGCAGTTGAAGCTGTGAAAACAGCATAACCGTTCTCTGTAAGTATTTTTTTAATATAATCCAGAATGATTTCTTCATCTTCCACTATAAGAATTCGTTCACCGTTACCCCTATACTCTTTAATAGCCTTTACTCGTTCTTCTTTTTCCGGCGGCTTAACCGGTGTGGCCGGCAGATATACTTTGAAAGTTGAACCGGCGTTTGGTTTGCTGAAGACAGTAATCCAGCCATTATGCTGTTTCACAATACCGTCAACCATGGAAAGGCCGAGACCGGATCCTTCCCCGAAACCTTTTGTTGTGAAATAAGGTTCGAAAATCTTATTTATTATTGTTGTTTCAATGCCAGCTCCGTCATCAACAATTGTCAGAGCAATAAATTTTCCTGGGCGTGCAAATAAATTTTCTTTACAAAAATCTTCATCTACAATGACATTCTCAGTTTTAATTAAGATTTTCCCTTTGTCACGTATCGCATCTTTTGCATTTATTAACAGGTTCATAATGATTTGGGCTATTTGATTCGGGTCTGCTTCAGTTCCTTGAAGGTTTGATTCGAGTTCGAAAGTAAGTTGAATATTTTCACCAAGAATACGCCGTACCATGTTGCTCATATTCTTGATAATTTCATTTAGGTTCAGACTTTTTAATTGAAGTGGCTGTTTTCGGCCATAAGCTAACAGTTGATGAGTGAGCGCGGCAGCTCTATCCGCTGCCTTTTTAATCTCCATTGCATAGGCACGATTTTTTTCTTCGGGATCTAAAGCTTCCAGTAAAAATTCGGTGTTACCGATTACAGCAGTTAAAAGATTATTAAAATCATGAGCTATTCCGCCGGCAAGCTTTCCGATTGTTTCCATTTTTTGAGATTGCATAAGCTGTTCTTCCAGTCGCTTGCGTTCGGTAATATTGTGAAAGATACAATGTGTTTGTACAAAATCTCCTTTCTCGTTATATCTTACTTTCCCATCGAATGATGCAATGAGTATTGAGCCGTCTTTTTTACGCATCTCATATTCTACATTTTGCATTTTTCCTGAAGTTTTAAAATCCTGAAAATACTTTTTGAAGCTTTTTTGCGAAGCCGGTATTAAAAAGTCACTAAACCGTTTTTCCAGGACCTCTTCGTGAGTATATCCTAAAATATCCAGCCATGCCCCGTTAACATCGATTATTTCTCCATCCGCATTAAGAGATTGATAGCCGAGCGGTGCGTTTTCATACAGCAGCCTGAACCGTTCTTCGCTTTCTTCTAGCTCGTTTTCAAGCTTGATTCTGGTGATAATTTCTCCGAGATGGTTGGTGGCGGCCTCTATCATTAGACGGGCTTCCATTGGGAACTCATCAATAGAATGGGAAGCAAGATTTAATGCTGCCACGGTTTGTCCGTTGTATTTTATTGGAATTAGTACAAGCGTTCGCAAACCTTCGCCTTGCCCCATGTTATTAAGAGTCTTGAATATTTCGGCCTGTTGATTATAAACGGGTTTCCCCGCTATAATCAGCTTTGCGTGCGGGGTATCTTTATCATAATGAGAAATGAGGTCTATAAATTGATGAGTAAGTCCTTTATGTGATATTAAGTTGATATTCCCGGTGAGGTTGTCGACGAGATACACACAACCGCAATCTATCCCTTCTATTTCAAAGGAAGCGTCAAGCAGGCGGTTAAAGGATTCTGCAAGGTTTCGTGATGAGCTGAGGGCGAAGGAAAGATTATTTTTAATGCGCAGCATTTTTTCGGCTTGTTTACGCTCGGTGATGTCGCTTATGGCCGTTCTGCAGTTGGTTTTTTCATTGTTTGCATCCTGTACAGGAACACTTTCAATCTGCGCGTAAAATTCAGTTCCATCTTTTTTTACTAGTTTTAATTCACAGGATTGCCTGCTTTTCGTCTCCAACACTTTGGCCAGGTGCCAGTAAAATAAATCCCTGTCATCTCTGACTATATTTCTATAAAAACTTGAATTGAGAAAAGAAACCTTGTCACCACCAAGTAATTTGGCGGCGGTAAGATTTAAACCAAGAATATGTCCCTCTTTATCAAAGGTAAAATAACCGACAGGAGCAAAATTATAAAGATCAAAATATTTTTGCCTGGACTCTTCGATTATCAATTGTGCATTTCGAAGCTCATCATTTTGTATCTCTAACTCGATCTGGTGAACTTGTAATTCGTGTAGCAGTTTCTTAATATCTACCGTTAATTCATTCGGCCCTTCATCTAGTTTTGTTATTATCGAACGAATTTTTTGTTCCGCCCTCTTTCTGAGCTCGGTGTATTTTTCCTGGTTTGAATTTTCTTGATGCATAGTGTCATTTCCTGTGAAGTCGTATTGTTAGATAGCCACGCCTTTACAATAAATTTCTTTCTTAATATTATTATTTACGGAGCCAACCTTATAAGTGGACAGCGCCTTTCTGTATGTTTTGAGATACTATTAATAGTACAAGTTTTATCCAAGTTTAAGTCCCATATTCTCTTCAAACTTGCTGATGTCACGTTCTGAAGTCGCTATGAAAGAAATAGCACCCGAGTCATCAATCAACTTGGTAACTGTCAGCCGTACCTTCAGTATGCAGCCATCCTTTGCTTTACGTTCCGTAACAAACGGACTAACGGTTTTACCCTTTTTAAGCTGTTCGATAATCCGAAGGATTTCCTTTTTCTTTTGATCGGGTATTACTTCCTTGATGTTCATTTGTAATGCTTCGGATTCGGAGTAGCCGTACATTTCCTCTGCGCCTTTATTCCAGGCAACAATCGTTCCATCCAACTTTTGAACGGTGAACGCATCGTTGGCATCTTGAACCACAGCTGCTATTCGACGGTATTGTGCTTCTGCATGCTTAATTTTCGTTATATCTATAAAAGTAATTACAACGCCGTCAATCACATTTTCAGTTGTCCGATAAGGCGCTATCCGCATGGAATACCAGTTGTTATCTTTGTTTTGTATTTCTACTTCTTTACGAGTCAATGTGGATAATACCTTTTTTGCATCTTCAACAAGTCCGTCATAAGTAATGGTTGCGGTAATATCGCTGATTGGACGTTCTATATCTGACAAGATTAGATTAAAAAACTTAGTGAGTTCAGGTGTAAAGCGTTTAATACGAAGCTGTTTATCTAAAAAGATAGTCCCAATTTCTGTGCTGGCGAGCAGATTATTAATATCATTATTCGCCCGGTTTAATTCATTGACTTTGTTTTGCAGTTCAGCGTTTACAGTAATCAACTCTTCATTAGTGGACTGAAGTTCCTCCTTGGATGTTTCGAGCTCTTCATTGGTGCTTTGGAGTTCTTCATTAGTTGATTGCAATTCTTCGTTGGCTGACTTCAGCTCTTCGTTTGTTGTTTCCAGTTCTTCTATTGTTGTTTGCAGATACTCTTTGGTAGAATTTAACTCCTGTTTCAGTGCGCTAATACGGTGACTTTCTTCTTTGTTCTTTAGATCATTTTTTTCTTTCTTCACATTTTTGTTCTGAAGCGTTTTATCATTGAATACCACCATTATCAATCCCTGCCGATCTTTTCTTTCAGTGATAGGCTGTATTGCCACATCAACATTTAAATAACCGTTGTTATGTTTTATCCGCAGGTTTTCGATCAGAACACTGGATTTTTGTTTAATGGCTTTACGAAGCGCGGTACTTATTTTATATCGAATATCTTCCCTTGCCATCTCTAAAATATTAAAATTTGGTTCACCGACCGGGGGCATTAAGTATTTGTCGGTATCACCACTAAAATAAAGGATTTCATATTTTTCATTGATTAATACACAAGGCGGGCTATAATCTTCCAGGATGACCTTCTGAACCAACCCACGGATATCAATTTCCCGTATAACTTTCTGGGCATCACTCTTTGGATGTGGAACAACCTGGTCATGAAATGGTATTGTGTGATAATAAACGTCTCTTTTAAAAAGGTCACCCTGACGTTTGAAAATTTTCCATTTGTTGTCAACAGGAATAAACAGATCGGAAAATTCCCCGATACTCTCGGAAGATCCGAGGAATAAAATGCCGTTTTGATTGAGCGTATAATGAAAAAGCGGCAAAATCTTCTTTTGCAGCACCTGGTCCATATATATGAGCAAATTGCGGCAGCTAATAATGTGTAGTTTTGAGAACGGGGGGTCTTTGATAAGATTCTGCGTGGCAAAAACCACCATATCCCTGATCTGTTTTTTGATTTTATATGAATTATCATTTTTGATATAAAAACGTTTGAGTCGTTCTGCAGATACATCCGCAGCAATAGAATCAGGGTAGACGCCCAGCCGTGCAAATTCGATGGCATCTTCATCAATGTCAGTAGCAAAAACTTGTATCTTGATATGGTTTTCATTTTCCTGCAGGGCTTCCACCAACAGCATCGCGATGGAATAAGCTTCCTCACCGGTAGCACAACCCGGGACCCAACAGCGCAGAGAAGAATTGGCGGGTACCTCCGCCAGTAATTCGGGAATTGCTCCATCTTTAAGGACATCAAAAGCTTGGGGGTCCCTGAAAAAGTTGGTCACTGTAATAAGCAGGTCTTTAAACAGGATTTCCACTTCACCCGGTGTTTGCTGAATATAACGGACATAGTCGGCTATATTTTCGATCTGGTGAACCGCCATACGCCGTTCTATCCGGCGGCGGATGGTATTCTGTTTATAGTTGGAAAAATCGTGACCTGTTTGTGAGCGGATGAGAATAAATATTTTTTGCAGATAATTCTGGAATTGTTGCTTGGTAATTCCGACCATTTCATCTGCCACAATGTAGGGATGCCGAATATATTTTATAAGTTCTTCGGGCATCTTTTCTACCGGTAAAATATAGTCAATTAAACCGGTATCAATGGCGCTTCTTGGCATACCGTTATACTTTGCCTGGTTCTCTTCCTGAACCATGATCATACCGCCGGCGCCTTTAATCGCCTTCGCCCCCAGGGTGCCGTCTGTTCCTGTACCGGAAAGAATAATACAGATCGCTTTTTCAGCCTGATCTTCCGAGAGAGATCGGAAAAAATAATCGATCGGTAAATTAGCTGCATGAGGTTTGTCAAGCTCCACCAATTGAAGCGTGCGATTGATGATGAGCATTTTTTTATTCGGCGGGTTGAGATAGATACAGTTTGGATGAACTCCCATTCCGTCTTCTGCTTCCAGGACTTTCATTTTGGTATGTTTTGCAAGAAGAGATCCCATAATGCTTTTGTGCGTAGGGTCTAAATGCTGGATAACGACGAAAGCGATGTTACTGTCCGAAGGCATGTGGGAAAAAAATCCTTCAAACGCTTCCAGCCCTCCGGCGGAAGCACCGATAGCTATAACAGGGAAGGATTTCGATTGCTTCCTATGTGTAGGCTTTTTGTCTTTTATTGTTTTGGGGACCATTTTATTCACAATTATTTCTCCTGATCTTCAGTATTATATGTTTGCTGTTATCAACGGCTTAGGCATAGTAATGCCCCAAACAATAAAGCCAAAGGGTTCGCTGGTCTTACTACCTTTTCAGCCACTAAGAGCAACTACCATAATAAACATTATTTCGTATTTAATAGTATATCAACTTCAAAAAAATTAACCGATATACTCGCAAACGACGCAGATGAGCAGTGCCCCTGTATCCACCTTTAACCTCCGATTATCTCGTCCAGTCTTTCTGTTACATGAGCAATTTCTTCAGGAGTTGCACTTGCGATTTCATATCAATCCCGAATACTGCAAACGATCTGCTGCCGATGCACATTCAGGGTATGACCATAATCGCTCCGGCATATCCATATTCCCGACAGTACCTTCATCGATGGTATTTATCAGTATGAACTTTTGCTTATTCTTATATCATATAATTGTGTGACATACTGGGAGATTCGTCAATAGTCTTTGAGGTAAGGGTTTGGCGGATTTCAATTCGGGTCATGAGATACACCTGTATAAGATCTCTTAGGTAATTATAAGCATTCAGTGATCAGGAAAATGTCCAGAGTGTAGACCTAACATTTTTCTTTTCCTATCTTACTAACGTGAGAAATAAACGTCCGCCTCGCAGCCTGTCGGTGGCGGGACAAGGTCCGATGGATTGAATTCGTATGCGTTATGAAATTTACAGAAACGATCCTTCCCATACGCCCTTGAAAAAGGAGCGCGCGTTTTTTCCGATAGTCTTGGTGTTATATCCGCCCTCCTGTACGAAGAGCGTCGAGAAGGGGAGCTCGCCGATTATTTTCCCGATTCTGATATAGCAGTCGGCGTCAAGGGACCACGTGCCTGTCGGATCTCCGGTTGCCGTGTCAAGTCCGAGCGCAACTACGAGGAACCTGGGATCAAACCTATTTATCGATTGAATGGCACTCGTGAGCGTTTTGATGTATCTGTCTGCGGGAACGTTTTCAGGCAGAGGGAGATTCAAGTTAAACCCTCTGCCTTTACCTTCGCCGCGCTCCTCTGCGAATCCGCTGAAAAAAGGATAAGTGAAGCGGGGCTGACCGTGAATGGAGATGGTGAGCACGTCGTTACGTTCGTAAAAGATATTTTGCTGTCCGTTCCCGTGATGATAATCGATGTCGAGGATGGCGATTTTCCCATACGTGCTCAGGTAGTTCGCGGCGATAGCCGCTGAATTGAGGTAACAGAAACCGCCGAATACATTCCGTTCGGCATGATGTCCCGGAGGCCGAACAAGCGCATATGCCAAATACGAACCCTCCAGTATGGCTCGAGCCGCGGTAAGCGCGCAGTCGACTGCGTTGCGGGCTGCAAGATAGGCATTCTTATTAAGAGGCGTGAAAGTATCGATGCAGTAGTACCCCGCACGCATGGGTAGTCCTTTCGGCGCTTTGGTGTTGTTGCGTATGGGAAATACATAGGGGTACACCGATTCTTTTTCGGGTAATATGGAACATACTTTCTGCAGATAGTGTAGGAACCCGCGGTCATGGACCGCTGAGATATGGTGCTCGGCGAAATGACGCGCCGGAATAATATCAAAAAGGCCGGTTTTCTCGAGGGCAGCCAATATGGTCGCCACGCGTACCGGCGATTCGATATAGCCCCTTTCCCGCACATGATGGATGACGTGCTGATTGTTATAAACCAGGGCGATACGCTGATCCATGGGCAGGGATCTTCGTATCGTTTCAACCGGGGTGTTTGAAATATATTTTAACGGCCTGAGTCGAACGGGGTCGTCGGTTATGGAATTTATTACCATGTCGATATACTCTTTGTTGCAGACATCGGGGTATTTGCGTTCCAATATGGCTCGAACTATCCCACGCATCTCGCCTTTTCTGAACTTTCTTTCTTTCCCGAGCGTATCGACGACGAGATACGGGGGGTTATCGTCTCCTTCTGATACAGGGGTCTCGTATTTGGTATTGATCATCGGCCTGGCACCGTATCGTTCATAAAACTTCAGCCGTGCCCTGTTCTGTTTCAGCACAGCTGGATCTTTACAGAGACGCGGGTCGTCCGGCAGGCATTCGAAGAACAGGCCTTTCGCCTTGAGCAGGGCCGCTTCGTTTCTGAGCCGTTCGTAAAGCGCTCCGCCGACACCTCTGCCGGTAAGATGTTTTGCCGTTGATATATAGTCGAGATAACAGAAGTCCAGATCGGGAGCGTGCAGTAGCAGGGCAAACCCGCTGACGTCGCCTTTTGCGTTGTCCGCAACGAAAAGGATTGAACGGAATTGATATTTCAACGGATTTCTGAGCAGCTCGGGAAGCTTGTCGACATCGCTCGGATGCACGTCCGGGAACTGGTCGCGTAGTATCTGCTGTACCAGCGTGACCGCTTTCCTGTTTATCGGGTTGTTGGTATCATAGATTCGGCGTATTCTGAACATCTTTTATTTCCCTCCGACACAGAGCAAAGACGGCCCGCCTTCTATACGCAAAGAAGCGGAACAGCCGGAGCGGGTCATTCGCGGTCTTCCGCTGTACCGCCTTTCACCGGGTCGGCGATTCATTCCTGGACAGCTCTGTAATCCGTTTGATGAATTTCCCTTTTTCTTCCGTATATGATTCTCTGTCGTTCGTATATTTCAATGACAGCCTTTTCTTCAGCCGTTCGTACTCTCTTGCGATATCCGGATTTCGTCTCAAATAATCTCGAAAACACACTCGGTCCCACAGCCAGCGTTGTTCCTTCGGTCCCATGTGAACATGAAACGATTCGGGGGCCAATCCTTCGGGTGTATATCCCTTGACGAACATCAGATGTTTCTTTTGTTCTTTCATATAAATATAACCGCTTGCAGTCATTTTGTTCTTTATTTCTTTATGTATCGCCGGCGAGGCTGGTATTTCCACCAGAATATCGATGGTGGGTTTAGCCGATAATCCATAGACCGCAGTGCTGCCTATGTGTTCGATTCGTAAAGCGATGGCGGGACCGAGAATTCGAGTAAGGACCGATTTCTCCTTTTCGTAAGCTTTCGGCCATTCGGGTGAATAGGTGCTGAGGGTGACGGGGTATAATCTTCCCAATTCTTCATTCGTCATTGGAATGCGGTTCTATCTCCTTTTTTTTATTCAATTGCATTCAAATGAAGACGCCGTCTACTATTACCGTGATACTCAGAATCCGCCAGACAGCGTTTTAAGCGTTCGGGATTATTAAACGGCGTATCGGCACAGGCTGCAGTACATTCATCAATGGCATTTCACACTATGGAATAGTATTGTGCATCATATCGTGCAGCCCGTTCATACGTTTCATCGTAACTGCGCCGCGGTTCTTCCCGCGGCCCCGGCGGGAAATCTTGTATCTTTCGCTGTTTATCAGTCGCTCTGCAGCGGACGGTCGTACGTTTGGTGCATCCGGTCCCGGTTATTCCTTCGGCAGGTAGTCTTTCCGTACCGGAGAGAACACCTCGATCGCCACCGAGTCTTCGATTATCTCCGCGCCGTGCTCGACGCTCATCGGGATATTCCACGAGTCTCCCTCATATGCATCGAACTCCCTGTCTGCTATAGTAAGGCGGATGTGCCCTTTGACAAGATATCCCGTCTGTTCGTACGGGTGGGCATGGGGGGGGAAGACGCCGCCCCCGGTGAGGATGAACTCTGTCAGTATCGTTCTATCGCCGAATACCAGCGTCTTTTGTGCGACCCCCGGCCGCGTCTCGCTGTAGCCGTCATCTCCATGCGTGGCGAACATATTGTGTAAACCTCACCGATAGGGCCCGGGCGGTGGAAACCAGCCTCCAGTACCGGGCACGAGATTTTACTACACAATAATAAAATCTTTTCGAAATTTCCACAACGAATGGCAGTACGTATATCTCACGCCCGAATTACTTCCAGGGGGTTGGCCCGATGATAACTTAAGGAAGGGAAATAGGCAGTATCGAGAGGATTGCCTATTTTGTGTCCCCGGTATGTTCCCGGAAACAAACCGATCATAATCGGCAATGGATGTAACGATCGATGCGAACGCATCGAACAAATCGGTGATGAATATGGAGAGAGTAAGGAATTATCTGGATGGGGGTTACAGGGAACTGGAGAAACGGTATGAGGTGGTGTGGGTAAAAAAAACGATGCCGGTGAATGAACGACACATATCAAGTACGGACCCTGATGTGACGGTGGCGGCGGTAATGGCGGATAAAGATACAGGATTACCTGGCGGCTATGGTACAGAACTTCACGATATTGACAAATCGCATGTACAGGAAGCCGGTATTTAGTGAGAGAAAGAGAATACAGAGGGTATTCCGTTTTTTTCGTTGGTTTACATTATTGCCGTAATGTGGAAAACAGGGTCGTCGGGGGCGTTACTGCCTCGCGTATGAGAAATAGACTCTCGGTTACTTCCTTACTTTATTTGTATAACGATTAGAAATTTTTAAGGCCATTTTAAATAAAAATTTCGGCATCTTGATGTCATCCATAACTTTCTTGCACACGTCATCATAAGAAGAATGTGTTCCAACATCCTCGAGCATCCATGGTACGATTATTTTTAGATCACTGTCACCATCCCAATCAATCGTCGGCATCTTGTCTTTAGTCAGAATGCCTTTTCTGCATGCGGCCTGATAGAGGGAATTATCTAAAAATAGATCACATGCCACCCATTTTCTAGAAAGATAACATTCGCACCATGGATGATACCATATTTTCTCTTCCAGCTTATTGTGTATCGAACTTGGAATAATGCCCTTGAGAATATCCTTATGCAAAATAACTTGATGATAACGACTTGGGATACCAACAGCACGCAGGAGTGCAATTTGCAGATTTGTTTTTGTAACACAATGTCCGAACCCTTTTTTCAAGGTATCTGAGGCTTTAGTATAAGGTAAATCTACTCCAAATAGAACCTGATCTCTTACAAAGGTGAATATGCTGAGTGCGGACTCTTTTAAAGAATTGGAATCTTCTGTAAGTTCCTGAGCTTTCTTGTTAATCTCATCATTCTCATAATTACACAGCTCTGTCGTTATCAAATATTCTTCCATCCCTTTTGGTGATTGTAATTTCATTATTTTCTCCTCCTCAACTTGACCTCACAATTTGTGATCTCAAGCTGGAAAACTCCTCATTGCTAAGCTGGAACATGAAATCGGCTGGGAAACGTTCAATGTTCCGTTTTACTGCTTGAACAAGCACCCTAGTTTCAACTCCGTACAGTTCAGCGATATCCTGGTCGAGTATGACCTTCTCTCCACGTACGAGCAGTATCGCTTTTTCAACCTGTGCAGCCGGAATAAGACTCTTACCATAAGTAGGCATTTTAGACCCTTCACCTTTCACATAGCATAAACAGCAGCAAGTTTTCTTCCGCATATGGCGTCTGCTCCGTCTTCTGTCTTCAAGCCGTTAACGAGCGGATGACGCGCCGCCTTCGGGCGCGTCGCCGTCGACCCGCAGGTTATGTCCCGAACTCATTTTCTATCAGGTTCTTGTCCATGAACCTTAGACTCATGTATGTTCCCACCCTCATGAGCTTGTTATGTTTCATCAAGGATGGTGCTTTCACTCAGATATGTGTTTTTCCCAAAACTCCACTGCGTATACTATCCATCCTTCAGCATCCGTGCCGATGCCGAGTCCGAAACCGTGACCTATATTCCGATACTTCCGATACTCGACTTCTATTCCGGCATTCCGCATCGCATTGACACGCCTGTCGACAGTGGATACATTTACGATTCCGTCGTTCTCGCCTTGCACCACGAAAGTTGGCGGATCATTGCGGGTGAAGGACGAATGACCGGTATATGCCATGACTACGACACGAGGTCTCGGAAGATCATAATTGCCGTATCCGGCAGGACCGTATGAACCGATTTGTGCCGCCATTCTTGCCCCCGCTGAACTTCCCCACACGGAGTAGTCTTTAGTACTTACGCCTAATGATTCAGCATGTTTAAAGATGTAGGATATAGCTGCGGCCAAATCTTCGCAGGCAACTCGCTCACCTCCCACGCGGTATTGCAGGACGAAAGCGTTATATCCTTTCTTGCTTAGTTGTGTGGCGTGAGGGAACCCTTCATGAACTGAACCGACATAGGAAAAGCCACCGCCAGGACACACGATGGCAAACGGAGCCCCTGGCTTGCCCTTAAAGAAGAAAAGGCCGGTGTTCCTTTTCGCTGGGTTTTCCTGCTTTTGTCGCTCTGTGTAGAAGTTGCAGAATATAATCTTTCCTTCGGCCACTTGGTCAATCATGTAATTGATTGTATCCACCACAGCCTCCGGTTCTACATGGCTATGATATGGCAAGAGAGACCCCACGCGTCTCAGTGGCATATTCTCGTCGTATGCACGATTGTCCAGCGGTAGAATAAACTGCCCAAAGCCCTCAAAGGATGGATGACTCACGACATCCCGAATAGAACTATTGGTATCCATATGTCCCTTGTTTTTCGAGACAATAAAGGCTCCCGGCTTATTGGAAACGTGATCATCAGCGACTAAAGCCCCAGGGAGCCGGCAAAGAAAAACCACTATGAGTAGTGACAAGAACACGCGGATTCGCCGATTTATTCTCAATTCCTTGGACATAACGCCAAGGTTAACCTGCTAAACCGCACACACTGAGACTGATACAACGAACAAAACTTCAAATTTCACAACCCAACTTCTATTGAAGCGCGGCGATTTGGTCAGGTTGAACCTTTTATTAGGCATTGGATGCCTTGAACCTTCACGAGTTATCTTTATTTCGAATCAATTTCTTTCTCACTAACATTACGAATGAGAATATTACGTTCAACTATAGAATTTATCTTATTTGGTGGCATGGGTAATGTGGTTTCACTAATAACAACCTCGTTCATTGTAACTTTTTGTACCCAATTCGTCGCGAGGTCCTTATAAATATCGCCTTGGTAATGAGAGCTTCCCACTGTCTCGATTTCCATGTTGGGCATAGGCTTCATGATCATCTTTAATGAACTCTCACTCGAATCGTACTCAAGAAGGGCACAGTACTTACCGTTTACTACACTTAACCCCTTGAATTCAAGGGTTATTTCGCCATTTTTAAAAAAAGATCCTTCAGACACATTGCTTCCTAAATTCACAGGCGCTTCAGAAAATGCAGCTGCGTGAACGATTTTTTGACCAATCTTTTTCAAGTTTTGAATGCCATTGCCTTCTGTAGTGCTCTCCGCAAATACATTACAAAATGTATGAAAGTCGATAAACGTGTTATAAACATGAGAGGCTTTATCGGGTGGTAAAGTATTTCCGTTGCTATCCACCAGATTTTCGAATTGGCCATGATCAATTCCACAAACTTGACCCTTCTCGTCTATTCCTGCCTGTTTAAATACGTATGTCCAGTTCTCGAGTGCCGGTATTGCTGTTTCTAAAGCGTCTCCTTGTTGCAGCGTAAAGCGTACACAGGTATATTCGTCACCTTCTTTTCCAGCAATTTTCGCAGGAACACATTTAAGGCGTAGACGGAAAATGTCAGCGCCAACACGCGTTCCGTCTAATGCATAAGTTATAAGTTTGGATTCCATTAAAAAATATTGCTTTTCTTGAGAATGTTCGCCGACCAAGTCATATGTTTTATTCAATATTGAAATTGGTTGAGCTACAATAGGATTAACGAAAATAAAAAATATTACGAAACTAAAAATCGCAAAATTAACTAACTTGATTTTCATAGCTTCAACCTCTAAATTCTGTTTACGCATATCGATTCTGTAAATTTTCAGCCTAACGAGCCTGTAGAAAAAGTCAAAATTACTGTTTTTAACTAAACGACCAAAATCGTAATTCCTTTCTATAAAAGCAATTAAAATATCAGTTTAATGCCAAATATTAAAAAAATCGACTTATTCTACAGACTCAACACTCCGCATAACCGGCTAGCTATGAAGCGCAGCGGAATTGCCAGTCCGCGTTGATGCGGTTGTTAGATGCTTTCTTCAAAATAATCGCTATCAACCTTTTTGACTGGATACAATGAAACCGTTGACACGCCTACATCATGCTCAATCATCAAACTGGTAAGTTGTTCGCCGTCAATTAGAACGATCTTGCTGCCGATCTGGGAAACATAACTCCGAGCATCATCAGTGAATCTGGAAGTAGTAATAAATATACCCTTGGTTGCTCTTTGAGCCTGGAGAGCGCCTGCAAACTGCATCACGTCAGGACGACCCACAGGATTGTTATCCCATCGCTTCGCCTGAATGTAAACAACATCAAGGCCAAGTTTATCCTCTTTTATGATTCCATCTATGCCACCGTCGCCACTCCTGCCGATGGCCTTACCCGCATCAGATCGCGAACCACCGTAACCCATTTTGACAAGCAGTTCCACAACGACACGTTCGAAAAAGGCTGGCGAGATTTTCTTTAGCCTGCCAAGTAATTCATCGGCTAATTCGTCACGAAGGTTTTCATACGCAGATTCTAATGCCTCTGATGGAGTCGCTGTTGAAACATCAGATGTCCCTTTAGACTCGACAACCTTATCGCCGCTTCTTGTTCCCTTGAGCTGTTGAAATTCAAGAAACTCAGGATATTGCTTGAGAAGTTTTACGTTGATAGTCTTCGGCTGTTTTTTAAGGAGATCTCTTCCCCGGCCGGTTATTTGGTAGAATCCTCTGCGTGTTGCTTCGAGCAACCCAGCCTTTTTCATATACGTCGATGCCCAACCGACTCGGTTGACAAACGTTGATTGAATACCGCTTGGTAGCATTTCCTTTAAGTCTTCATCAGAAAGGCTCAATTCCTTTGCCAGAGCTTCCACAGCCTCACTGGTTGATGTCTCGCCTCCTGTTTTCGCCACAAACTGCAGAAGCGACAACATCAAGCTCTGATAATCAGGAACGGCCATTTATTTATCTCCTTTATGCATCTAACATTCTTTTTTATGTGATAGCAATCAAGACATCTATAGTTTATTGAGCTATACTGTATATGTCAAGATATTATATAACTTGCTTGACATAATTGTAAATTATGTTATAAAATATTTGATATTACATTATTAGGGTGAAATTCGAATTATCGAATTTAGGTCAGTGAAGGCTTGATTTCACCCAATATATTGCTTTGTATTTTTTTAAATAAATTTCTGAGCAAGTAGCTCCCTATACAATACAGGTAATGGCGGAACAACCCATGTATACCGCGAGCAAAAGAATACACCAT
>JAFGTF010000052.1 GCA_016934265.1 Spirochaetota bacterium | reverse complement strand
TTGATTTCGAACCCCAGCGAATCCCAGTCGATTTTACCCATAGCACATCCCCGAAGTCGTTTTTTCCCTATATAATACGAAGAAGACGGCAAATTATCAACGCAATAATACAAAAGCGGCGTCGGCGGGCGGTATAATTTTTTTCTTGACTTTCGGTATACTTTCGATTATGGTGAAGAAGTTACTTTCCATAAACTTTCCATTCCGGAGGAAAAACGAGTGTACCTTACACAGAAGCAGCGCGGGATATACGAGTTCATCAGGACGTATATCGAAGACCACGACATCGCGCCGAGCTACGAGGAGATCAGAAGACGATTCGGGTTCCACTCCCTGAGCACGGTGTTCGAGCATCTGCGGACCCTCGAGCGCAAGGGGGCGATTACCAAGGGAAGAAGCAACGAAAAACGGGCGATACAGGTCTGCGATTTCGATTCGAGGAGCGTTTCCGTCCCCCTCGTGGGGACGGTCGCGGCGGGGAGACCCATCGAGGTGTACGAGATACGGGAGACCATCGATGTTCCGGAGGAGATGCTCTCCCGCGGGGAGAACGTCGCCCTGAAGGTCCGCGGCGAATCGATGATAGAGAGCGGGATCCACGACGGGGACGTGGTGGTCGTGAAACGCCAGGCATCCGCGGAGAACGGGCAGATCGTCGTCGCGCTGGTGGACGACGAGGTGACGATAAAACGGGTCTATTTTCACGGGGACCGCATCGAGCTTCGGGCGAGCAACCCGGAGGTCGGGCCCATCTACGTTACCCGGGGACAGGATTTCAAAGTCTACGGTGTTCTCGTGGGGCTGTACCGCAAATACAACATGTAGATGACACGCTGCTGCAATCGCCGGGTATCGGTTGAGGATCGCCGGATCGTCGATGTTTTCGCAATTGATATATCGCCGAGCGTCGACACGTAGAAAAGGATTGGAATGCATCGAGACATTGCGACGGTGTTTTCCTCAAGAGAGGTATGTGAATGATGGTTTTACCATCTGTCGACGCTCGCTTTACGCGTTTAGCGTCAACGGGAGCTGATACTTGCCACGTGATACTTGGGAAATCGACCCGGAGGGGTTCGTGGAGGGGTTGATTCTTTCGGGGTTTTTAGGTGTCTCCCCGAGGGGCGCCTGTGTTTTACAGTCCGGGTCCCGGACAGGTCTGTCCGGCGCTTTTTTTGTCCCTGCCGGAGAGGTGACATGACATGGAGCACAACATGAAACAGCGGCGGATCGCATTCATACGTCTTTCTCATATTCTTGCGGAGGTTTCGGAGAGGCGGCAGGCGGGCCCGCTCGTCGTCGTGTCCGGGCTCTCGCCGAAGGGGGTGGTGCTCGATTACTCGAAGGAGCTTCAAAGCGGGCACGGTGCCCGATCCATGCCGGCGGTGAAAAGAGGGGCGTTTCTGAAAGATATCGAGGCGGCCGGCGTCGCCGGGGGCGTTCGGGTCGTCACCGCGGACTTCGAGAGTCTCGAAGACGCCCATGCTGCGGTGGTCCGCACGCTGAAAGACTACTCGCCGCAGGTGACGGCCGAAAAAGAGGGGGAGTACTGTATCGATCTCACCGGCACGAAGAGGATATTCGGCCGTGAGATAGACACCTGCACGGCGGTACTGGCGCGGATAAACCGTGAGCTCGGGTTTACCGCACGGGCGGGGATAGGGAGCAACCTGCTCATCGGGAGCCTGGCGTGCGCCGTCGTAGAAGAGGGGGGGGTGTACGATATATCGGACCGGGCGGAGAAAGAGTTCATTCTGCCGCTCAGCGTCCGGCTTCTTCCAGGCATTCCGACCGGGATCTCACGGGACACGGCGGACGAGCTCGTCTCGAGCTACGGTATCCGACGGCTGAAAGACCTCCTGCCGTTTTCTATGGAGGACCTTTCCTGCATGTTCGGGCACGAGGGGGATTTTTTGTACCGCTGCGCGAGGGGGGAGGCGGATACTAAGCCGGTCCGGGCACAGGCCTGCCCTTCCGGTACGCTGAAGCGGGAGGTAACGGTAAGCTCGGAGCGAAACGACGACTGGAGCGTGCGGCGATGGTTATTCACGCTCGTCCTCGATCTGTGCAGGGAGCTTCGGGAACGGCGTGTATTCCCCGGCAGGTTTTTCCTTACCGTGGTCTACCAGGACGACTACCGCCATACGAAAGAGGGAAGGCTCGCCGTTCCGTCGTTCTTCGAGGGGGAGGTATACCGGCAGCTTCTGCCCTGTCTCGACCGTGCGCTGAAGCGGAGGACCTGCGTGAAGAAGCTTGTTTTGACCTTTTCGTGCTTTACGGCTTGCTCCCTCCAGCTCTCTCTCTTCAAAGACGCCTCGAGGCCGAACAGGCTCGCAGGCGCCTTCGACCGCATCACACAGCGGTTCGGGGGGGGGACGATCCGGTACGGTGCGTGACCATGAATGAATTCGTATTCCTCGAAAACCACTCGGTCTACTCCCTCTGCGAGGGAACGATCTTCGTGAGCGAGCTCGCGGAGTTCGCGAGGAAAACGGGGTTTTCATACCTCTCGCTCTGCGATACCAACGGGTTCTACGGCATCATGCGCTTTCTCGACGCCTGCAGGGAAAACCGTCTTCAGCCCCTCGTCGCCGTGCGGATCGAAGACCGGTCGTTCAGCGGCATACTGGTCGCGAGGAACATGCGGGGGTACGCGAAGCTCTGCGCGCACGTCACGGCGGCGCTTTCAGACGGCGGGACCGTCAAGAAACGGATCCTCGGAAGTAAAACCGACGACTACCGGGTCATCACGCGTGACAGGGAGGTCCTCCTTTCGAAACGAGCGGGCGTGTTCGCGGAGGTCAACGTGTTACGGAAGGATTACGGTGAGGATTACAGGTTCGCGAAGAAGCACGGGATCGACCCGGTGCTCATCCACCCGGTGTATTTCCTGAATGAACCCGACTACCGCATCCACCGCCTTCTTTGTGCGATATACCGTAACAAGAAGCTCGACTCCCTCCTGCCGGATGAGGTGCAGAGCGGCCGGGCCTTTGTGAAGGCACCCGGCGAGATCGTGAAAGCGTACGGGTTCATGGCGGACGCGGTACGGAACACGGACCGGATCGCCGGAGAGTGCGCGTTCGATTTTAAGGCGGGCGCGCCGGTCTTTCCCGTGTACGGCAAAGACGGCTTCGGCAGGCTGAAAGACCTCTGCAACAGGAACCTCACGCTGCGCTACGACAGGGTCACGGACGAGATCAAAGAACGGCTCGCCCGCGAGCTTTCGATCATCGGGGAAAAGGGGTTTGCCGACTACTTCCTCGTGGTCTATGATCTGGTGAAGCGATCGCCCTATACCTGCGGCCGGGGGTCGGCCGCCTCTTCCCTCGTCTCCTACCTCCTCTTCATTACGCATGTGGACCCGATCCGGCACAACCTCTTCTTCGAACGGTTCATGAACGAGTCGAGGAGCGATCCACCGGACATCGACGTCGACTTCCCCTGGGACACGCGCGACCGCGTGCTCGACTACATCTTCACCCGCTACCCCAAAAAGAGCGCGATGGTCTCGAACCACATCACCTTTTCCGTGCGATCCGCTGTACGCGAAACTGCGAAAGTGTACGGGGTGCCGCCGGAGGAGATCGGCAGGGTGACGGGAGGGATCGGGCACTACTACAACAGGGAAACGGACACCTACGAGCACTGCATGAAGAACCCGTACGATACGCCGCTTTTCAGGAGAATATATCGCGACGCGGTGAGGATTTACAGCATGCCGCGCTACCTCTCCGTGCACTGCGGCGGGGTCGTGATCACGCCGAAGCCGATTTACTACTATATCCCGGTCCAGAAAGCCCCCAAGGGAGTATGGGTCATCCAGATCGAGAAGGACCAGGCGGAGGAGCTCGGGTTCGTCAAGATCGACATACTGGGGAACAGGAGCCTCGCCGTGGTGCGGGACACCCTCGCGCTCGTCGAGCGGCACTACGGGAGGCGGATCCGGTACGCGGACCTCAACCCGCTGGACGATCCTGCGACGGTCGGCATGCTGAGCCGGGGGGAAACCATCGGCGTCTTCTACGTGGAGTCGCCCGCGATGCGACAGCTCCAGAAGAAGACGGGGCGGGGCGATTACGAGCACCTCGTGATACACTCCTCGATCATACGACCCGCTGCGAACCCGTATATTCGGGAGTACATCGAGAGGCTCCACGGAAAGCCGTACTCTCCGATCGTCCCGGAGATGGAGGAAGTCTTGAAGGAGACGTACGGGATCATGTGCTACCAGGAGGACATCACAAAGATCGCGATGAAGGTGGCGGGATTTTCGCTCGCCGACGCGAGCGACCTCAGACGGGTGATCTCGAAGAAGAACGGGAAGAAGAGAAAGCTCGAGCTGAAAACGCGGTTTTTCGAAAACCTTCTCGCGCGCGGCGTGACGGAAAAGAAGGCGAACGCGATCTGGGACATGATAGAGTCCTTCTCCGGCTATAGCTTCTGCAAGCCGCACTCCGCGTCGTACGCGCTCCTCTCGTTCAAGGCATGCTATCTAAAGGCGTACTTCCCCGCCGAGTTCATGGGAGCGGTGCTGAAGAACCGGGGAGGGTACTACTCGCCGCTCGCCTACATCTCCGAGGCCAGGCGTATGGGGATCGAGGTGCGGCTTCCGGACATCAATAAAAGCAGGCGGGAGTATTTCGGGAAAGAGGACACGATATACACAGGGTTCATGCAGATAAAGAACCTCACGGAGGAGCTGGTTTCCCGGCTGTTGCAGGAGCGGGAAAAACGGGGGCCGTTTTCCGGGCTGCTCGATTTCATGCAGAGGGTCTCTCCCTCTCTATCCGACACCCTGCTTCTCGTCAAGGCGGGCTGCTTCAGAACGGTGGAGCGGTACAACCTCCCGCAGCTTCTCTACAAGGCGCGCGTCTACTGCGGCACGAAAAGCAGGTACGAGGAAGAGCCGCTGTACGGCCGTACCCCTGCGGACGAGAGGGTCTTCCCTCCCCCGATGCGGGACATACCGTACCGGCAGAAGATGAAAAACGAGATCGAGGCGTTCGGGTTCATCGTCTCCGTTCACCCGATGAGCTACTACCGCACGGTGTTGCGGATGGAGGACACCGTGCGTGCCCGGGACCTCGGGGGCCTGGTGGGCAGACGGGTCAGGGTCGCGGGGATCATGATTACGGCGAAGACGGTCCAGACCAGGGACGAGCGGCTCATGCAGTTTATCAGCTTCGAGGACGAGACCGCGATCTATGAGACGGTGTTCTTCCCCCAGCAGTACAAACGGTTCGCGCGCGTGCTCTCTTCACCCGGGCCGTACGTCCTGACGGGGAAGGTGACGGAGGAGTTCGGGGTGATCAGCCTCACCGTTTCGTCGGTCCGGGCGTTTCCCGCGGGGGATGGGGCGTGAGGTGGGTGTGCGAAACGATTTACTGTGCGGGTGGTATGTGGTAGAATGGATTTGCGCTGTAAAAGAAAGGGAAAAACAATGTGCGGACGATTTACCCAGAAATCCGAGCGGAAGGTGCTCGAAGAGGAGTTCTTTATCCAGGAGTTCACAGACCACATGATGGTGAGCTATAACGTGGCGCCCGGCCAGAAAGCGGGAATCGTGATCAACGACGGTACAGTCCGGTACGTGCAGTTTTTCTGGGGGCTCGTGCCCTCATGGGCGAAGGATCCCACGGTCGGATCTCGGATGATCAATGCGAGAGGCGAAACCGTGCAGGATAAACCGAGCTTTAAAGGGCCGTTTCGGACGAAGCGGTGCATCGTCCCGGCGGACGGGTTCTTCGAGTGGCAGAAGCGGGACAAAAGAAAGGTGCCGTTCTACATCTGCAACAGTACTGGAAAACCTTTCGGTCTTGCCGGCCTGTGGGAGCGCTGGACAAAGAGGTCGATGGAGGGGGAAAAAGAGGGGGACGACGGGCCGCTCTATACGTTTACGATCATCACTACACAGGCTTCCCCCGCGCTCGGCACGCTGCACGACCGGATGCCGGTAATCATACCGAAAGACAGTATCCGGCGGTGGCTTGCCGTCGGAGAATATTCGAACGAAACGTATCTCTCGGCTCTGGAATTCGAAACGCTTCTCGTACCCTATACGGGCGACGATCTCTCGTTTTACGAGGTGTCCACTTTCGTCAACTCTCCTGCCAATAACTCACCCGAGTGCATAGAGCCGGTTTCCGCGTGAATATTTTTGTTCGCGCATGACGGGAGCGGAAAATTGTCGTAATCGAGCACCGTGATCAGTGCGAAAACCGGTACCAATCCCTCTTCGAAAGCCTGCTGTCATGGGCATATAAAAGATTGACAAATATTGATACATATGATATAAAAAACGAGAATTGGGAAATTAGGCAAAATGAGTATTATTTGAAAGGATGTTCATATCTTTTTTATCGGCGGCTTCATTTTCTTATGGAAGAAACCGTAAAGAACCGTGAAGGAGGATCGTTCGGATTTTCGAGGTTCTTTGGGTCTCTGGTTTTACATCATCTCATCACACTCTTTGTGGGCTCCCGGCGGAGTATGCGCGAATGTATGCTGCATTTATTTCGCGGGAGTTTTATTACATAAAGAGAGGAGGTTAAATTATGGCAGAAGTTGAAAGAGAGAGGTGGCCGAGCAGATTTCACTTCATCTTTGCCGCGATCGGCTCTGCTATCGGCCTGGGGAATGTCTGGCGATTCCCCTACATGAGTTACAGCTATGGAGGAGGCGCATTTCTCGTTGCATGGATGGTCTGTCTTCTCATCATGGGCGTTCCCTGGCTCATCATGGAGTTCGGTATGGGGCGCTACTACCAGAAGGGCGCGCCGGGAGTGTTCGCCGGAATACGGAAGAAGCTCGAGTGGGTCGGCTGGTGGCCGGTATTCGTCGCGTTTCTCATCGTATCCTATTACACCGTCATAATGGCCTGGTCGCTCCGCTATGCGGTCAGCTCGGTTACTGTGGCGTGGGGAATGGGAGAGGCTGGCGCCTCGGGAGCGGGAAGCTACTTCTTCGGGACCGTTCTGAAGCTCTCCGACGGACCCGGTATACTGGGCGCTCCCGTCGTACCGATCGTGATAGCGCTTGCGGTCATCTGGATCATCATGTACATCATCATGTACAAGGGGGCGGGCCAGATCGGTAAAGTCGCGGTATGGACCGTCATCATCCCGTGGGTGCTTTTGCTCGTGCTCCTCGTGAGGGGTCTAACGCTTCCGGGTGCGGTAAAGGGTCTGAACTACTACCTGACGCCGGACTTTTCCATGCTTGGCAAGGGGGAGGTATGGTTCGCCGCAGGGAGCCAGATCGCGTTCACCCTATCGGTCGGTATGGCCGGAATGTTCGCCTACGGGAGCTTCGTCGCGAAGAAGGCGGATATTACGAACAACGCCTTCATCACTTCGTTCTCGAACTGTGCGACGAGCTACTTCGCGGGATTTGCGGTATTCAGCACGGTCGGGTTTATCATGACCGCCCTGAACATTCCGGTTGAGGAAGTGAGCGCATCGGGCCTCGGGCTCGCGTTCGTCGGGTATCCTGTCGCGATATCGATGATCCCGGTCGGCGCGCCGATCGTCGGGGTTCTGTTCTTCCTCTGCCTATTCTTCCTCGGCATCGACTCGGCGTTCTTCCTCGCGCACGGCGGCGTGGTGGCACCGGTATACGACAAGTTCGGCATGAAGCCGAGGCGGGCGACACTCCTCATCTGTATCCTCGGATTCCTTGTCGGGTTGTTGTTTACTACTCGAGGAGGATTATACTGGCTCGATATCATCGACAGGGCTGTGAGCTTCTACGGGTTGCTCATCACCGGCGTGATCGCCTCGATCATTGTCGGATGGGTGTTCCCGGCAAAGAAGCTCCGGGACCATTTAAACGAGACGTCGGATTTCAAGATCGGCGCATGGTTCGACTGGATGCTGAAGATCGTGGTGCCTGTCGGCGGGCTGTTTGTCGTTATCTACGGCGGATTCGCAAAGGACCTTCCCTTCAAGTACGGCGGCTATCCCAAATGGGCGGCGGCTTTCGTGTGGATCACACTCATTGTGACGTTCGGACTGAGTTTCCTGTTCCAGGCGTTCAAGACCAAAAAAGCGAAAGAGTAAGGGGGAAGAAAAATGAATTCAGGCGCAATAGCGACAATCATCGTCTTTTGGGCGATTTTCATCGGTGCCTTTTCCTTCTTCTTCGCGAAGCTTGGGAAGGGCGGTAAGTGGGAAGACTAACAGGGGAGATCCCCTAGTCCAGGGACCATAGAAGGAGGAGTATCGTACGGCGTAAAAGCCGTGCGGTACTCCTTTTATTAGGGTCAGACCCCATTTTATTGCCGTAAAAATAGGGTCAGACCCCTATTTTGTTACAGGTAATTTAACATAAAATGCGGATAGAATTAACGAAAACGCATGTCAATATACTATAATACGTAGCAGAGATTGAAATATTCAGGGCATATTCTGATGAAATTTACTGCGAAATACAACGAATAATATCAATCGGACGGGGGATAAAAAATAGGGTCAGACCCCATTTTTTGTCAGAAGGATAACGATCCCCGTTTGAAGATTAATGCTTTTTATTTCTCTATTCCTCTACGGGCGGAGATGCCCTCTTTGTAGTAGTGCTTAATTTCCACCATCTCGGTGACGAGGTCCGCCCTTTCAATAATCCGTTTGTCCGCATACCTTCCGGTAAGCACGAGCTCGACACCGTCGGGACGGTTTTTGATGATATCGAGGAGCGTTTCGACGTCGACGAGGCCGAGGTGTTCGGCGACGTTCGCCTCGTCGAGTATCACCATGCCGTAGGTAGGATCCCGGAGTATCTCCCTGACTCGTGCGATCCCTTTCTGTGCGAGGGCGATATCCTCTTCGTTTGGGGGGCCGAAGATAAAGCAGCCTTTTCCGAACTGCTCAACGGTAATATGCTCTGAAAGCCGACGGAGCGCCTTCAGCTCGCTGTACTCCATGCCCTTGATGAACTGGGCGATATATACGCGGATACCCGCGCCTGAAGCGCGGAGTGCGAGTCCCAGCGCGGCAGTGGTCTTTCCCTTTCCGTTCCCGGTATAGACCTGGCAGTAGCCTCTCATCTATATCACCCCATGATAGGAAAAAGCAGTATGTTTTACGCCCCCGGCACAATATAACACGCATACAGGCGGTTATGCAACGATTAGGTTCGGATTAAACCGTTGTACGTAGTGCGTTTAGATGCTATACTATTAGTATACTTAAAATTACATAGCCGGAGGCGGAAAGGATCTGACGTAAAAATGTTGAAAGTAGGACTACTGGGATACGGCAGGACGGGAAAGATAGTGGCGGAGTATCTGAATATACAACGGGACGTGGCGCTGAAGTTCGTTTTGAAAAATACACCGTTCAAGCATCCGAATTTGAATATCTACACACATTTCGATCTTGGAGATGCGATAGAGCAGCACAAACCCGACGTGCTCATCGATTTTACCGTAAGGGATGCGACCATCGCCAATCTTGCAGTGCTTTCCGAAATTGAGTATAAAAAGGGAATCGTAATTGCGACCACGGGCTTCAGCAATGAAGAGATAGAAATTATGAAGGCATATACCAAGAAGTTTTCCATTATCTGGGCGCCCAACATCTCGTCCGGAATAAACCTTTTAATACGGGCGGCCATGATCATCAACGAGGTGTGGAAGGACGCGGACGTCCATATCATCGAGGAGCACTTCAGACAGAAAAAGGACGTCTCGGGAACCGCGCTGAGAATACGAGACAGGCTGGGAAGGGGTGAGATCGTATCCGTTCGGTCGGGCGGTACGGTCGGCGTGCACAAGCTCATTTTCGGACGTGAAAACCAGAAGATCGAGCTCACGCATAAGAGTCACTCGCGGTACGTATTCGCCGCGGGAGCGCTTCGGGTCGCAAGATGGCTTACCACGGCGAAACGCGGTTTCTACAGAATGGAGGACTATATAGACAGCCAGCTCAGCTACTCCCACGGTGGAATGGAAGAAGACTAGAGGCTGCACTCTGGCTCGAGAGTACGGATACAGGCTCAAGTCGCGTCCCTGAGGGACGGGTACGATATACTGAGGTTCGTTGAGAGAAGCTTCTTAATAGGAGAGTGGTTTCCAGTATCCGTCGTCGTTGATCCTCTCCTCGATATCCACATCGTAGAAAGAAGCGATCGGCTCGAGTATCTCCGGAGAGTTTTCATATACCTCCCGTACCGCGCTTCTCGCTATCTCGACGCCTGCGGGAGTCATCTTCCCGATCGGTCTCCTGGTCGGGCCGGACGCCATCCCGAGTGCCTCCATAACCGTTTTTGTCGCAAGCGGGTTTCTGAAACGGTCCTCGACTGCGACCTTTTTTCCGTTCGGGAGCGTACGCTCGGCTTTTGCCTTTATTGTGACGATGGAAAAAAGCGGCTTGAGTTTCTTGGCGAGTGATTCCGCTGCGGCACGGTCGTCTGATAAAAGCGCATCGACCATACGGGTCACCGCTTTCGGGGCGATGTTCGTCACAACGGATATCACACCCTGTGCACGGATAGTCTCTTTCTTCATCATCTCGAACGTCTTGTCGTCGTCTCCCGACATGATGCTGATTTCAGGCATGAGGGCCCGCTCATCCTCCATCCTCTGAAGATCGCCGGTGGCCTCCTTGATCGCAATTACGCGGTCATACTCTCCGGCGAGAACAGCGATATCGACCGTCGATATGGCGGTACCGGTCCTGCCCGGTATGACATAAATGACCACTTCGACGTCACTGTATTCATCGAGGACGGCCTTGTAGTACTCGTCCCTGAGCTCGAGGCTCGAAGGGCCGTTGTAGTAGCAGTCCACGAGAAGGACCTTGTTGACCCCGCTCTCAAGAGCGTGTTTGGTGTGTGCCAACGCCTCATCAGTACAGTTCGAGCCGGTGCCCGCGAGGACCCCGCACCGCCCGCCCGCGAATTCATTCGCCCTGGCGATGACCTTGATATGCTCGGGTGTGCTCAATGTGGGAGATTCGCCGGTCGTACCGACTGCAAGGACTCCCGTAATCCCCTGATCTATCTGGAAGAGAATATTCTTCTCGAGCCCTTCGAAGTCCACACTACCGTCTTCTTTAAAGGGGGTTATCAGGGCTGTCCATGATCCCTTGAACTCTGACCGTGGCATTGGACATTCCTCCTGTTTTTAGGAGAACTTACTCCAAAACTGGCCGATATGCAATAAAAAATATGGTTCTTCCCCTCATCGGTTGATACGGATAAATGTATGGACAGAAAAAGAAGCAGCATTTTCACGGAGGGTGCAATCTTTTATACAATAATGCCTGATCATCATGGCAGTAAACAAAGTGGGGTGCTCTGCTACGGATTTAACCGGCAACAGGCTGTATATTCCGGCCTAAACTTACCACTCATTCCGGTCAAAGTTACCACTCGTTCCGGACGGAACTTACCACCAATTCCGGATTTTG
>JAFGTF010000051.1 GCA_016934265.1 Spirochaetota bacterium | reverse complement strand
GTAGGCACACGAAATGTGTGTAGGCACACGAAATGTGTGTAGGCACACGAAATGTGTGTAGGCACACGAAATGTGTGTAGGCACACGGTATTTGTGCGTGAGCACCGTTTTATACGAATCGAATTGAAAGGAGAATACAATGAAGAGATGGATGGTAGGATTTTTTACACTGGCTGCGGGAGCCGTTTTCATTATCCAGCCGATCGAGTCATGGGCGTGCAAGCAGTATATCGACGAGAACGCCGCTCTGAAGTCGGAGCTGGATGCTGCGGGCCAGCGAAACGCGGAGCTTGAAGCCCGCGTCAGTGAAAACGAGAAGAAGATCGAGGTGCAGAATCAGGAACTTTCGGACTTGAGAAACCTCGTCGCAATGAAGAACAACGACCTCCAGAGGCTGTACGACACGTCGCAGATACTCGAGAGCACTCTGAAGGGGCTCGGGGACATCCTGCAGGCAAGCGGCGGAGAGCTGTCGGGAAAGATGATGGAGCTCATGAAAAGCAAGCAGGGGCTCGAGAACGAGGTCGCCGCGCTTAGAAACGACATCGATGCGGCGTTCAAGCGAAACGAGCGTCTCAACCAGCTCATCGGCGAGTACCAGAACAAGATCAACGATCAGACCGTGGAGCTGAAAAACGCGAAATCGGAGCGCGACAGCCTGCAGAAGACCGCCGATGACCTGAGGCGCTCCCTGAAGGCCGACACCGAGGATCTGTCGAAGCAGGTGGCGGCCCTGAGCGCTCAGAAGCAGAACCTCGACAAGCAGCTGGCCGAGCTGCGGAAGAACATCGACACACAGCTCGCAGCCGAGGCGGCGGACAAGAAACGGATGAAGTCGACCTACGAGCAGCTTCTCGCGAGCCTCGATAAGGAAGTGGGGCAGAAGACGATAGAGATCCAGCAATACAAGGACGCGCTGACGATCAATATCATGGACAAGGTGTTCTTTGACAGCGGAAAGGCCGAAATCAAGCTGGAAGGGGTTGACGTGCTGCGCCGGGTCGGTACGATCCTGAAAGGAGTGCCTGAGAAGAACATCAGGATTGAAGGGCACACGGACGACATTCCGATAGGCCAGAAGATCGCCGAGAAGTACCCGACCAACTGGGAGCTCGGAGCGGCGCGTGCCGCCAATGTCGCGGAGTTTTTGAGGAAAGAGGTCGGCATTGATCCGAAAAGGATGTCCGTCGTATCCTACTCGATGTACCGGCCTATCGTGCCGCATACAACGAAGGAGAATCGTGCGAAGAACAGGCGTATCGAGATCGTTGTGATCGACAAGCTGAACTACCAGATGATTGAGACCAAGGAAAGCGCGGAACAGTAGGCGAAGGCCTTCGTAGACCGAAGGTCTTTCAGCAGCTGAGACCGTTATTGACGCCCCGTCCTTGGACGGGGCGTCTGTTGTGTAAAGAGTCTAAAAGTAAAAGACTGTAGCGGACCTTGTCAGGCTGCCGGGAGAGGAATATATTCTTTCAAGGCGGCCTGAGTCTGAAAATCCGTTAGAAAGGGGGCGCCTCGTTGAAGAAATGGCTGCTTTTTTTTATGCTTTTTTTTGCAGGGGCCGTTGTTTTCCTGGTTCCAGCGGCGGGGTTTACGAAAACGGCGTATTTCGTACAGGCCGGATACGTCGATCTGGAAGCGGTCGTCAAGTCGTATACCCCGAAATACCTCGACAAAGAGATTGTGCTGTTGCAGGATATGATCGGTAAGTCAACCGCCGCATCGAACAATTCAGGATACTACACCTTATCCGACGCCGAGCTCGACGAGGCGAGGAATCTGCTGCAGAACCGACGGTCCGCCCTTGAGAAGTTGAGATACAGCAAACGGTACTGGGAAACACGCGGTGAGCTTGCCGATGCCGAAATCGCCGGGCGGATTCAGAAAGATATTATGGATGCAATCAAAAAGACAGGTGTTGTCGAAGGGTACAGTCTGATCTTCGACAGTACGGAAAACCTCCTCTACGGAAGCGAGGAGGTGGACCTCACAAAAAAGGTGCTTTTCAGGCTCGAAGAACGGCTTTTGGACCGCACCGGGAGCGATTTTGACGAGCTCGGCCTCTATTAGGGGCAAGGGTTTTGGCTTTCAGCTACGGCGGCGAGGACTCCTCGAGCGGTAAGGGTACGAAAGACAGCTCGGGCGGATCGATGATCGTCACATCCGCCGGGGCGTACGGTTGCGCGAAAAGGAGGTGGCTTGATGGGGCTGAAAAGAGAATTGACCCTGTTCGACGTCTTCTGCATCGCATCCGGGGCGATGATAAGCTCAGGGATATTCATCCTCCCCGGGGTGGCGTATGCGAAGGCGGGAACTGCGGTGATCATTTCCTACATGCTCGCAGGACTTCTTTCCCTTCCCGGCATGCTCAGCATAGCCGAAATGACGACCGCCATGCCGAAGGCGGGGGGTGACTGTTTTGCGGTCATGCGGAGTATGGGGCCGGCGGTCGGAACCGTGGCCGGCCTGCTGAGCTGGTTCTCGCTTTCCATGAAGAGCGCCTTCGCGCTAATCGGTATGTCCGTGTTTACAGGACTTTTCATCGCGGTCGATATACGGTACATCGCCGTTTTCTTCTGTCTCGTCTTTCTTCTGGTAAACATCATAGGCGTCAAGCAGGCAGGGAGGATGCAGGTCGTTCTCGTCGCAGGCCTTCTCGGGCTCATGATCCTTTACATCGTAAAAGGAGTTCCCTCGGTGAGGCACGAGAACCTCGCGCCTTTCTCTCCTCACGGAATCGGAGCGGTGCTCGCAACCTCCGGCTTCGTATTTGTGTCGTATGCGGGGCTCCTGAAAGTCGCGAGCATCGCCGAGGAGATCAGGAACCCGGGTAGAAACATACCCCTGGCCATGATACTCTCCCTCGTCGTGGTGGGTATACTTTATATAATGATGGTATTCGTGACGGTAGGGGTTCTCCCTGCTTCCATTCTCGTGGGATCACTGACACCCATATCCGACGGTGCGGCGGTTTTTTTCGGACCTGAAGGAGCGGCGGCGCTGGGTATCGCGGCGGTGCTGGCGTTTCTTTCGACCGCCAATGCCGGGATCATGACTGCGGCTCGGTCGCTGGTGCCGTTAAGCCGGGACAACCTGTTTCCTAGAAAATTCGAAGCGGTCCATAAAAAATTTCAAACGCCGTATAACGCCCTTTTCCTCACCGGGTTTTTCATTATGATAACCCTGTTTCTACGGCTCGAAATATTGGTTGAAGCGGCCTCAACGGTCCTTATACTTACAAATATCCTCTCCTGCCTGTCCATTATCATCCTGCGGGAGAGCCGCCTACAGAACTACAGGCCTACATTCCGCGCACCCCTGTACCCGTGGATGCAGATCGCGGGCATCGCCGGCCTAGTTTCGCTGGTCTTCGAGATGGGAAAGGAGGCCCTCCTCATAAGCCTCGTGCTGATCCTCGGGGGGGTGTTTTTATACTGGTTTTACGGGAGGATACGCGGGTATAGGGAGTACGCGCTCCTTCACCTCATAGAATCCATCACCGCGAAGGAGCTTACGGACCGGTCTTTGGAGACGGAGCTCAAAGAAATAATCAGGGACCGGGACAACATCACCAAAGACCGTTTCGACGAGGTAATAGAGGGAGGATATGTGCTTGACCTGAGCGGGAAGCCTTCCGTACGGGATTTCTTCCGGGTCGCGGCCGGGGAGATGGCGAAAGCCGCGGGGATGAACCGCTCGGAGCTTTTCCGATTCCTCGAAAAGAGGGAAAACGAGAGCAGCACGGTGATAACACCCTTTCTGGCCGTCCCCCATATCGTCATCGAGGGCACACACCGGTTTTCCATCCTTCTCGCGAGGTGCAGGCAGGGAATTATGTTCTCTGATGAGTTTCCGAGTGTTCATGCGGTCTTCGTGCTGCTCGGAACAAAGGACGAGCGGAACTTCCATCTCATAAGCCTTGCCGCCATCGCCCAGATAGTCCAGGAGCCGGGTTTTGAAAGGAGGTGGATGTCGGCGAAGAACAAAGAGTCGCTGCGGGATATCTTGCTGCTCGGGGAGAGAAAGCGGAGCTGAGCGGGTTATTTCATATACGGTATGTTGACTGCATAAATGTCAGCGATGCTGCAAAGGAGGAGTGTATGCCGGAAGTGCCTGGGCTTGTGTGAGGTGCCTTTTAAAAATCACCGGGCGTCTTCCGGGTGCACCCGCCGTCTATGCCCCCCGGCGCATGGTTTTCCTCTGCACTTCGGCAAGCACGCTCTTTCTCAGCCTGATCGATTTTGGGGTGACCTCGACCATCTCGTCTTCGCGAATAAACCGGACGGCCCGTTCGAGCGTCATCGGGGGGGCTGCAATAAGTGTTACGGCGTCGTCCTTGCCCGCGGCCCTCATGTTCGTGAGCTTCTTCGTCCTGCATGGGTTGACGGTGAGGTCGTTCTCCCTGTTGTGTTCTCCTACGACCATCCCTTCGTACACCGGATCTCCGGGGGAGATGAAGATCCGGCCCCTCGGTTCTAGGTTGGAAAGGGCGTACGCGACCGCTTCGCCTCTCCTGTCCGAGACGAGCGAGCCGGTAAACCTTTCGGGGAAACTTCCCCTGTACTCCTCATATCCCGAAAAATAGGAATACAATGTTCCGGTCCCTTTCGTATCCGTGAGGAATTCGTCCCTGAAGCCGATGAGACCCCTCGACGGCATACTGAACTCTACTCTGACACGGCCTTTGTCATGATTCACGAACGACAACATTCTTCCTTTTCTGCGTGTGAGCTTTTCGGTCACCGTACCGACGAAGGCCTTCTCACAGTCCACGAGAAGCCGTTCAACGGGCTCGAACTTTTTCGTTCCCTCGAACCGGAATATCACCTGCGGGCGGCCCACGCAGAGCTCGAATCCCTCACGCCTCATCGTCTCGATGAGTATCACGAGCTGGAACTCGCCTCTCCCCTTGACCGTGAAGCCCTCCCTGTTACCGAACTCTTCCACCCTGATAGAAACGTTTTTAAGGGCCTCCTTTATCAGGCGGTCTCTGATCTTGCTCGATTGGACATACGTCCCCTCCCTGCCGGAAAACGGGGAGGTGTTGGCACAGAACCTCATCGAAACGGTAGGCTCATCGACGCGGATACGCGGCAGCGGCTTCGGGGACTCTTTCGTGCATATCGTGTCTCCTATTTGCACTTCATCGATACCGGATAGCACGACGATATCACCGGCCAGGGCGATGTCCGTCTCCTTCAGAGAGGGCCCGTGATAGACCTGCAGCCTGGATACGCTTAAAGGGTGACAGCCGTTTCCCTCTCCGATGCGGATCAGCTGTTCCTTGGACCGCACGCTTCCGTTCACCACCTTTCCTATTGCAAGGCGGCCGAGGTAATCTGAATAGGAGATGTCCGCCACGAGCATCTGGAAGGGCTCGCTTCTGGAGTATGACGGAGCCGGTATCTCCGACAGGATGGTGTCGAAGAGCAGGTGCAGGTTACCGGCCTTCTTTTCGAGAGAAGCCTGGGATATTCCGGCCCTTCCATCCGCATAGAGAAGCGGAAAATCGAGCTGCTCCTCGGTGGCACCGAGGTCTATGAGAAGGTCGAATATTTCGTCGAGCACCTGTTTCGGCCGGGCGTCCTGGCGATCTATCTTGTTTATCACGACGATGATCTTGAGCCCCGCTTTTAGCGCCTTGTCCAGGACGAATCTTGTTTGAGGAAGGGGCCCTTCCGATGCATCGACCAGCAGAACGGCGCCGTCCGCCATGAAGAGCGCCCGTTCCACCTCGCCGCCGAAGTCGGCGTGCCCGGGGGTATCTATGATGTTTATCCTGACCCCTTTCCAGACCACCGAGCAGTTCTTCGCCGCGATGGTGATGCCCCTTTCCTTCTCGAGCTCCATGCTGTCCATGAGCCTCTCTTCAGTCTGCTGGCCTTCCCGGAAAAGCCCGCTCTGGCGAAACATCGCATCGACCAGCGTTGTCTTCCCGTGATCTACATGCGCGATTATCGCCACATTTCTCAATGAACAGTTCGTCGCATCCTTGGTCTTCATACCTTCTTTTCCTGTGGCACCTTTGGTGGCCGCGGTGATATGATAAGGTCACTACGGTGTATTTTTCAGCATCGTCCGTTCGCTGTTTGTTGTTCCATATCCAGTCCGGTACCGACTACAGCGGCTGTACCTCTTTCCTGTTACCGGTCGGCCGGTTTCTCCTATAAATACCGTGCGGCGGCAGCATTCGGCGCTTTTAGGGCTGCGCACCGTGAATGCCCGTATCCCTGTTCTACAGATTGAAGCGGAAGTGCATGATCTCGCCGTCTTGAACCGTGTACTCCTTGGATTCGAGCCTGAGGAGACCGCGCTCCTTCAGGACCTTGAACGACCCCGCCTCGACGAACTGCTCGAAGAGTACCGTTTCGGCCCGAATAAAGCCCTTCGCAATGTCCGTGTGGATCCGTGCCGCGGCTTCGGCCGCGCTGCTTCCCCGGCGTATGTTCCACGCCCGTACCTCATCCTCTCCCACGGTGAAGAAGGAGATGAGGTCGAGCATCGAGTAGCAGCTGCGCACGAATCGGGACGTCGCAGACCCTGCAAGGCCGATATCGTCGAGGAAGTCCTTCTGCTCCTCAGGCGGGAGCATGCCGATCTCCTCCTCGATTCTGCCGAAAAAGGTTATCGTCTCGTACCCGCATTCTATGCAGTAGGCGGTCACGGCATCGTCCGGAATACCGTCGTTTTCGTCCTTATTCAAGACGACAAGCAGCGGTTTGGCGCTCAAGAACCGGAACCCGGACACACTCTTTTTTTCGTTCTCGGCCATCTTTTGCCTGTAGATCGCCCTGCCCTCTTCGAGCCCTGCGCCGATACGGGATAAGACCTTGTATTCGGCGTCTTTTTTGTGCTCCCTCTCAAGGCGGTCGAGGCGGCGCTCGATCTGTAAAAGATCGGTGAGAAACAGCATGTCCTCGATCTCTTTGAGGTCGCGAAGCGGGTCCACCGTTACCTTCGGGTGTGCAACCGCGTCGTTCTTGAAATTCCTAACCACTACCGCGACTGCGTCCGCCTCCCGCATCGCCTGAACCGTGTTCGTCGAAAAGGAGCCGTCGTCTTCGAGCGCGATGTCGATATCGCGGAACAGGATCGAGGGGTACGTCGTCTTTTTCGGCCTGAACATATCGGACAGTGCCGCGATCCGTCCGTCCGGCACCTTCACGGTCGCGATGCCGCCGTCCGTGCCCGAAGAAAGAGCCCGAAAGAGCGTGCTCTTTCCCGACCGCGGAAGGCCTACGATTCCCACCTGCATGAAAACACCTCTCTGTCGTGATATGTGAACAAATTCTGGAGAGTTTTACAATATCAATATACTGAAATAAAAGAGATTCGGATAGCCCCCTGAGGAAGAACCCTTCCTGATTCGTCTCGGGATGAATGCCCTGGATCCCCTTGCATAATAAAAATAAAATAAGTCTGAATAAATAATAAAGATATGTTATAATAAAAAAACATAAATGGTTTTAAGGGCCTTTTCGTCTATTGTGAACCGGTAGAGTAATTCTATCCCTGTTGCCTCCTCAGGAGACCGAAAACAAGAAGTGTGAAAGGAGTAATAAAATGAAGAGGACGGTCGTGAAAATCGGTATCGTTGCTATCTCGATACTACTACTCGGTATTCTCTTTTCCTGCGGGGAAGAGGGAGGCGGCACGGGCCCGGTCACGGTCACGTACACGCTCGTGTTCGTCGACCAGCTCTCGGGCGACGCCGTGCCCGGGGTCGTGGTATACATGAACGGCGAGGCGAAGACCGCCGGCGCAGACGGGAAGGTCTCGTCGAGCGCGGACGGCCCTATCCGGCTCGAGGGGTATATCGATCCGGTCACGCTCTACGATCTAGGGTTTGAAATAATCGATCCGATCTTTTACTTCTACTTTGCGTTTACCGTAGACAGCAGCTTCTCGCGCACGGTTATACTCGAACCCCTGCCCGACTCTCCTGCAGGGTATGTAATATACGGGTCTGTGGCGGGGATAGTCGATGGCTATATGGAGGTGTACTCGAGCGGCGGGAGGAATCTGAGCCTCGGTGAAATTGATATTACCGACGGTTCGTACGAGGGGACGGTATACGATACCGGCGTCCTCTACTTCGTCATTCATGACGGAATCACGGGGGGGGAGGTGTTGTACTACACGACCGTGGAGGTGGCCGGCGACGGTGAGTATAACATCGCATACGACGGGACGGACATCGCGCTTGCCGGGGACGTGAGCGACACGGCCGGGGAAGTTGTTGCCTATCTCACCCTCGGGGAGGAACTCATTGAACTGAATTCCGAGGGACTCGATAGCCCTTTCAGCATAGAAGTGTCGCACATGGGGACCGACGAGATCAGGCTTATGGCAGAAGGAAACGATTCTGAGGGACATATCTTATGTTATTCCGGGGGCTACTCCGCGGCCGCCTCGGGCATAGACCTATCCTTTGCAGGCGGGGGCACAGTGCCGGCCGTGTGGGACTCAGGATTCGGCATGACGGGACCAGGGACATTTTCATGGAACGCCGCGGGCAATGCGGACGCCTATACGGTTCAGATAATGGGGGTGGGGGATGGTACTGGAGTCCTTTTAGCGTTCGTCGAGGGCACCTCCCTTACGATAGACGAGAGTATTGACCTCTCCTTTATTGAAGTGGCGATTATTATCCCGATGAGGACCGAGGGGTACGTCGGCATTTCAATAGTCGGCCCGGAATTCAGGTTTGTGCCGGCCTCTCTCATCCGAGGAACGACAAAATACTACATGGCGATCCAGAATGAGTGGACACCTCCGGACTGAAGCGTTGCCGTACAAATTCGCGGAAGGTTCCTTTCGCGGGAGTGGCAGGCCGTCCGGCTCAGTTTTAAGGTTTCGTTGTTAGATAAAAGACGTTATAGATCGATGTATGGTCGATCGACGCCCTCAACGGCTTCTAACATATATACCGCTTGTAGCTAGTACTTCTATATCAATCGCGCTGCCTGAACGCCCCTTACCGGTCCGATGAAATCCGGGATAACGGCAGTTGTACCGTGAGCCGATTCCATACCATACGTGGAAGGAATACGGTCCGAAAGGCATCATATTTCTGTAAATAAGGGAGGCAACCGGCCGGCCTAGAAAACGGCGCTCTGTAGTAACGAAACCGGTGCGGTGAAGACGCAAGCCGCTCGGGGTTATCGTTACATATGAAGCTCGACGATGTCGCCGTCACGAACTGCTTCGTTTTTAGACACGGTGACCGGGTCGGCCGACCCTCGCCACAGGCGCGCAAACTTCAGGTTTTCGGAAAAGTCCTTGTGCACGAGCGCGCACACGTCCCCTACGGTTTCACCGGTGAAAACGGTGTAGGGGCGTTCGAGCTCCGGTTTGCCGCCCGGGATCTTCGTGTACACCCGTACTATTCCGAGCCAGTCGACTACGGCGGGGGGGAACGCGGTGACCTCTTTCTCGTTCCTGTACGAGAAGGGAATTATATCCGGCTCAGACAGGTCCGCGGCCTCCGACTCTTCGAGATATTCCGCGAGCATCCGGAGTCGCTCACCGGCACCGGCCGCGTCGGACTTGCTTGCGACGATCCTGCAGAATACGCGGTCTGGGTCTTGCGCGCGTTCGGGTGAGAAGCGGACGTGGCGCTCGGAGAACGCGCGAAATACGGACTCCGCGTCGTCGAGGAGCGTGTCCGAGGAGAGATCGCACACGAAGAGCACGCCGTCCGCATGCCGTACGAGCCCGAGCAGGTGCATGTGCATATAGTCGGACGTCACGGGGGGTGTATCGACGAGCTGAACCTGAATGTCCTCGAACGGCATCATCCCGGGCTGCGGCCGGCTCGTGGTGAACGGGTAGTCGCCGATCTCCGGGTGCGCGTGGGTGACGGAGGAGACGATCGAGGATTTACCGCTGTTCGGCGGGCCGATCACCACGACCTGGGCGGCGCCCTCGCGCGTGAAATCGAGCGCAAGGCCGCGTCCTTTCTTCTTCCTCGAGGTCTCCTGATCCTTCTTCAGCCGGGAGAGCCTTCGTTTCAGGTCCGCGTAGAGGTGCTCCGTGCCTTTGTGCTTCGGAAGGAGGGCGATCATCTCCTCGAGCCGCTCGATCTTCTCGTCGGCCGTTTCCGCCCTTCGGTACGCCTCCTCCGCCTTTTTATATTCGGGCGTGACGTTCGTCGGCATACGCCTATTATAGGACACCGGCCCGGTTTTGTCATTCGAATATCCACGCTTCATGCGGAGGTCCGAAGCGTCACGGGGACGGCGGAAGATTTCTGTCCTCGGACTGGAGGCGTTTGGCGCTTTATTGTTGTTCACCATCCGCGCATATCGGCCGGTAATTGAATCGATGTGCCTTTGAGACCATTGACTTGACCGAAACACATACAGGCCGTATCATGATATATCAATCAGTCCGGAGATGTTTTCGTGTATGATGTTTCCCTGAAAGGGGTCGAGTTCGAGGTCTCGAACGGGGAACCCAAAACGGTCCGGTTCAGGAGCCCGCTTCATTCCGGCTGCCCTGCGGTGGACAACGCAAGGGCGTACCTGTACGAAACCGAAGGAGCGGACGAGGGTGTGGTGTTCGTTCACGGCATGGGGAAAAAAAGCCTCCGCTTTTTGCACTACTACCCGAGGATGCTCTCAAAACGGGGATTTTCCGCGGTCATGCCGGTGCTGCCGTTTCACTACGACAGGGTGTCGGCCGACCACACGCACTACGACCGGTTCATCGGCGGCCCGACCGAGGTCATGGAGCAGAAATTCCGGCATGCGGTCTCGGACGTGCGGGCATGTGTGGAGCTTTTAAGACGTTTCGGATGCAGGCGGATACACATCATGGGCATCTCGAGCGGCGGGATGATCGCGGTCATCGCGATGGCGATAGACTCCGGGATCGACCGGGGGGTGCTCGCGATCACCGGTGGGAACCTCGAGGTCATCTCATGGCATAGTATCGCGACGAGGACATACCGTGCCGGCAAGAGCAGGCGCGCGCATCGGGACCGGTCGAACGAGATCCGGACGCGTTTCGACGAATGCGCGGAATCGTTCCGCTCGGTGCGCGACCTCGACCGGGTACCGAGCTTCTTCCGGTACGATCCGTCGCTGTTCGCGAAGCTGATTACTCCGGACAGGGTGCTCATGTTCTCGGCCCTGGTGGACGTCTTTATCCCGAGGAAGTCGTCGGACGATCTTTACAGGAGGCTCGGGAGGCCGGAACGGATTATGCTGCCGAGCGGCCACCTCGGAGCCCATGTGTTGTTTCGGCGTCTCATGCTGCGGCGGGCGGTGTCTTTTTTTCGGCGCTGAAGGCGCCCCAGGGCGGGGATTTGGAATATGGGAGATTACCGCATACTGTATATTTCGGGATCAATCGGGCTCGGCCACGTGATGAGGGATGTCCTGATCGCCGACGAGGTCCGGCGCGGCGGTGACGAGGTTGATATTTCATGGATCGCAACCGGTCCCGCGAAACGGTTTCTCGAAGCTCGTGGCGAGCGCTTCATCCCGGAAGCGGCACGGTACTACGACCCGAATCAGGCGGCGATGGAGGCGGCGCGGGGTGAGACGTTCAACCTATTCGAGTACGGGTCGCGTGCTGGAAAGGGGTGGCTTCGCAACATCGGGCTTTTCGAAGAGATACTGAAAACGAGTTCATTCGATCTCGTGGTTGCGGACGAGGCGTACGAGATTTCATACTTCTACAGCCGGACGAAGAGGTCCTTTCTCCCTCCATTCGTCGAGATCATCGATTTCGTCGGGTTCGAGCCGATGTCGAACGGTCTTTCCGAACGACTCAAGTTATGGATCATGAACCGGGTGTGGTCTAAGTCGGGACGGAATACGGGCCGCCGCCGCACACTTTTCGTCGGGGAACCGGAAGATGTGCCTGACGAGCGGTTCGGGGTTTTCCTCCCGGGAAAACGGGAGTACGCGAACAACCGGTGTGCCTTTCTCGGGTACGTGCTCGGTTTCGATCCCGCGGATTTCGGGGACAAAGACGAGGTCAAAAAAAAGCTCGGGTACGGAAGAAAGCCGCTCGTCGTATGCTCGAGCGGGGGAACGGCGGTCGGCGCCCGGTTGCTCACGCTCTGCGCTATGTCCTACCCGCACTTACAAAAGCGGCTTGGAGAACTCGAGATGGTGCTTGTCTGCGGACCGGCGATATCGCCGGATAGTATCGAGGCGCCTGCGGGGGTGAGGGTGGGGGGCTTCGTGCCGAGGCTGTACGAGCACCTCGCAGCCTGTGACATCGCGGTGGTGCAGGGGGGAGGCGGAACGACCCTTGAGCTTACGGCGCTAGAGCGACCGTTTCTGTACTTTCCTCTGGAGGGTCATTTCGAGCAGCAGCACCTCATCCCCCGGCGTTTAAAGCGGCACGGCGCGGGGATCAGGATGTCGTACGCCGCGGCCACCCCGGAATCGCTCGCCGGTTCGATATGCGCCCATATCGGAACGCGCGTCCGCTACCGGGCGATCCCTACAGACGGCGCGCGGCTCGCAGGGGAAAACATTTTAAAGATGCTTCGGCAAAGGCAAAGGGGCCAGGCGTAAACTTTGCAAACTTTTACTATCGGAGCATTCGGTGTTCCGTTCGGATAGGAACCGATACAGAGAACGGTCGAGTTTGGTACACCGGAGTCGATATTTCTTGATGAATAGCACCGCTTCGCGGACTCCATCCGGGGATGGTGCTTAAGCGAAAAGTTACGAATTTGCACGGAATCGTGGATATTTTTCACAAGGGGCCAGGCGTAAACTTTGTAAACTTTTGATAATGCGGTGCTTTACATGATGCAGCCGTCGGGGAAGATTTATCCGAGATAGGATTACTTACAGGCCGCGGCAACACGGCTTTGTAGGGGGAGGGCGTCGCGACAGAGGATATAGATAAGGCGGCGTCTTCGGTTCATAAAGAAACATGAGGCCCCCATTCAATCCCAACGGGTTTTTACCGCCGAATATCCAGCGAGAACGTAAAATCCGCTTTTGATCGCTTGACAAACCGGTAAAAACCGTATCAAGTTATGGCATGCCGGCTCAGGCGCACTCTGGCGGAGAATGCACGACAGACGACGAAAAAATCGGTCGCGGGCTTAAAAAGACTCCTGCCGGCGGGGGGGAGTACGACAAGGGATAGAGAGGGGTATACGAATGTTTGAAAGAGCAAACGAGCTTCTGCGCGAGTTCAAAAAGGACGGATATCTTCACGGTATGGACGTGCTGTCGGAGGTGGGAAAAACGGCAGCGCGTGCGGGTTCTCGGGCGGTACTCCTCAGGCCGGGGTTTCGAGGAGCCGACGCGTTTCTCCGAACAATCCGGGATTCGGTGTCTGATGCCGGGGTCTCTCTCCTCGACGAAATCAAGGGGGCCTCTCCCAATGCACCGCGAGAGGACGTCAGCCGTATCAGAAGGGAGATAGAAAAAGCCGGGCCGGACATGGTCATCAGTTTCGGAGGGGGGAGCACGATCGATGCGGCTAAGGCCGCCATCGCGCTTGTCGTGCTCGGAGGAGACATAGAGGAATATTTCGGTACCGGGCTTGTCACCTGTGCGCTCGAAAAAAGCGGCGGCAGGATCCTGCCTCATGTCGCGGTCCAGACGGCGGCGAGCTCCGGCGCACACCTGACGAAGTACTCGAACATAACCAACAGAGAAACGGGCCAAAAGAAATTGATAGTCGACGAAGCCCTCGTTCCGCGCTACCCGGTGTTCGACTACCGTGTTACGTTCGATGCGCCCCCGGTACTCACCGCGGACGGGGCTTTAGACGGTATCGCGCATTCTCTGGAGGTCCTCTACGGGGCGGTGGGCAGACCGTTTTACGATAAGATGACGGAGGTGGCCTCGGAATGCATCTCCCTCATCGTCCGGTATCTACCCGCGGTCCTGAAACGTCCCGATTATCCGGAAGGGAGGGAGGCGCTCGGGCTCGCCACGGACCTCGGGGCATACGCCATCATGATCGGCGGTACGAACGGAGGGCACCTTACAAGCTTTTCGCTCGTCGACGTCTTGAGCCACGGGAGAGCGTGCGCCATAATGAATCCTTACTATACGGTGTTCTTCGCGCCCAATATCGAAGAGCCGCTCAGGCTGGTGGGCAAGATCTATGAAAAGGGCGGTTATATGGAAGCGAAATTCGACCGGCTTCACGGGCGTGACCTGGGGATGGCGGTCGCCGAGGCGATGATACGCTTCGAGCAGTCCATCGGTTTCCCGTCGACTCTTGGTGAAGTGGAGGGGTTTTCCGATGCGCATATAGAACGGGCGCTTGAGGCGGCGAAGCTCCCGCAGCTTAGGATGAAGCTCGAGAACATGCCTGTCTCCCTGGCCGCAGAAACGGTCGACGAATTCATGGGGCCGATACTACGGGCCGCGAAGTCGGGAGATCTTTCGCTCATCAAAAACGTGTAGCAACCGTTTCGTGGATTGAAGGGTTTTAAAGGAAGACGGACTTCGAAAACGCTGCAACTGGATTTGTCCGATGCGAGTCGTGCTCGATTACGGCAAAAGCGGGCTTTCCGTAGAGCTACCCGACGATCGCGAGGTCCGGGTGATACGGCCCTCGTACCAGGAGGAGAAAAGAGACCCTGGCGGCGAGGTGCGGCGTGCGCTGGAGAATCCGATCGGGGCACCGCCGCTCGCCGGGTTCGTGAAGCCCGCCGACAGGGTGGGTATCGTGGTCAATGATATCACCCGCGCGACACCGTACCGGTTCATCCTTCCCGTCCTACTCGAAACGCTCTCGCATGTCAAAAGGTCGCAGATTACCTTCTTCGTCGCACTCGGTACGCACCGGAAGAACACGGACGAGGAGCTTCGATCTATCCTAGGAGAGGATATTGCTTTCGGATACGAAATCGTGCAGAACGACGCGTTCGACGTCTCCACCCAGGTATCCGTGGGCAGGACGTCGCGCGGTACGGAGGTGCTAATAAACAAACGGTTCTTCGAGTGCGACAAGAAGGTGCTCACCGGTTTCATAGAGCCCCACTTCTTCGCCGGGTTTTCGGGCGGGCCTAAGGCGGTTGTGCCCGGTATGGCGGGTCTTTCGACTGTGATGAAAAATCACTGCGCCAAGCAGATAGATCATCCGGACTCGACCTGGGGTGTCACCCGCGGCAACCCCCTCTGGGAGGAGATACGCGAGGCGTGTGCGAACGTCTCGGGGACCTTTCTGCTTAACGTGACGCTGAACGGAAAGAAGCAGATCACCGCGGTGTTTGCAGGAGACATCGACGGCGCACACCGCTCGGGGTGCGCGTTCGTAAAGGAGACGTCGATGGTGGGGGTAGATAAGCCGTTCGATATCGTGATCATCTCGAACGCCGGATACCCGCTGGATCTCAACCTGTATCAGGCGGTCAAGGGCATGAGCGCCGCATCGCGGATCGTACGCAATGGCGGGGCGATCGTCATCGCCGCGGACTGCTGGGACGGGATACCTTCCCACGGGGAGTATGGAAGACTGCTCAGTTCTTCGAAGGACCCCGCTTCGCTGCTCGAAACGGTCCGAAGTCCGGGTTTCTCCGCGCAGGACGCGTGGCAGGCCCAGATACAGGCGAGGATACAGCTTTTTGCCGATATCTTTGTCTACAGCAAAAATCTCTCGAGGCGGCAGATCGAATCCATGCTGCTTGAAAAAAGCGACCGTATCGAGGACACTGTCGGCGCGCTACTCGATCGGTACGGACCGGACGCACGGATATGCGTGGTTCCCGAGGGGCCGCAGACGATACCGTATTTGAAGCAAACGGGGGGAGGGGGTGGACTCCGCCTGTGACCGGATACTTTTTTCCGGGTGCAGGGTGCTTTTAACGCGGGACGGAACGCTCTCCGCGATTGCACCGGATGGCCCATGAGTGTACTTGCCGTCCTGTAATACATACACCGAATAGCGGTACAGGCGAAAATCCGGAAGGCAACGACCTTTCTATACAGCATCAAACCCCGGAAGCGGGAACGTATCGAGTCCTGCTTCCGTGTATACTATTTCCCTTTCGGTGAATTGTAGAAAACGGCGGGCACGTCGCAGCACGAGGAGCGGGCATGGACGAAAAAACGACGGTACGTCAACTGATGAAGAGGGCGATCGAGTTCAGAGACGAGCGGAACTGGAAACAATTCCACGATCCGAAGAACCTCGCCGCTGCGCTGTCGATCGAAGCGGGCGAGATTCAGGAGCTCTTTTTATGGAAGTCGAAAGAGGAGGTAGAGCGGTTTGTCCGCTCGAAGGAGGGAATAAAAAGGCTCGGCGAGGAGATCGCGGACGTGTTCATCTACCTCCTGTTCCTGGCGGACAGCGTGGACCTCGATCTCTCCCGCGCGTTCGACCGAAAGCTTACGGAAAACGGCAGGAAGTATCCGGTCGAAAAGAGCCGGGGAAGCAACAGGAAATACGATATGCTCGGGTAAGTGTATATTCGCCGCTAAGAACCGTGGCCCGAATCACCGGTCTGGTTCCCGCTTGTCCCAGAAATGTTCTTCCATCCGAATCCGGTTTCCATCCACCGTCAGTTTCCCCTCTTTTTCGAGACGGGTGAGAAGTCTCGAGAGGGTTTCCGGCAGGGCCCCGATGCTCGCGGCGAGGTCTTTTTTCGATATGGGGAGGGTGTACTCATCTTTTTCTCCGTACTGAGAAGAGATAAACCGATAGAACCGTTCCTCGAGATCGAAGACGGTGAGGTACTGGATTCGCTCGGTGAGATAGCGCTGTTTTGCCATAATCATGCGCATGAAGTCGTTCCTGAAGGCCTCATTCTGCAGAAGACAGTGGATCTGAATCCTCGGCATGAGAAGAACGGTGCTTTTCACGAGTGATCTGGCGCTCACGGGGTATCGCTTTTGTTCGAAGAGAATGACCTCCCCGAATATCTCCCCTGGTTCGATCACCTTTATGACCGTCTCACGTCCGGCATGAGAAGTTTTGTAAAGCTGTACCGTACCGCAGATAAGGAGATAAACCGCATATCCCTCCGCGCCTTCGCTGAATAGGATTCCCTTCTTGTCGATCTCTTTCGGAATGCATATGCCGGCAAGCGTCTTGAGGGAAGGCTCCGAGAGCTCCTTGAAGAATTCCGACAACCGTAAGATAGTACTGAAGTCCATCAATATACTTTAGTGCGGTTTCTTGACGAAGATCAAGGATTTATTGTGAAGTATGCACCAGATTGTATAACGAGGATAGGAAAGAAAGCCGGTTGAGATAGAACAAGAGGGGATACTGATGAAAAGAAATATCATAATTATAGATGAAAAAAAGTGCACGGGATGCGGCGCGTGTATTCCCGGCTGTCCCGAGGGCGCCATTCAGATTATCGACAACAAGGCACGGCTGGTATCGGATCTCTTCTGCGACGGTCTCGGAGCTTGCCTGGGTCACTGTCCCGAGGGTGCGATTTCGATAGAAGTGCGGGAGGCCGGGGCGTATGACGAGAACCTGGTAATGGAGAAGATCCTACCGCAGGGGGAAAACACGATACGAGCGCACCTTTTGCACCTGCAACGGCATGGGGAGAAGGAGTATCTTTCACAGGCCGTGCGATATTTGCTGAAACGGGGTATCCGTGTCACATTGGATGGGAAGGAATCGGGCGATATGTCATCGGGCGATATGTCATCGGGCGATATGTCATCGGGCGATGTGTCGATGAGGGGGTGTCCTGCCGCGGGGAACGTATCGAGTGACGGTGATACGGCGACCCGGGTGCAGGAGTGGGGAAATGAGCCTGGTCTTTGTAACTTTCCGGTTCAGCTTCACCTCGTCTCCCCGATGATGCCGGTCTTCAGGGGAAAGGATCTGATCCTCGCCGCTGATTGTGCGGCCTATGCGATGAGGGATTTCCACGAGCGGTTTCTCAATAAAACGGCCATGGCGATTGCATGTCCGAAGCTCGATTCGGGAAGGGAGATATATCTCGAGAAGCATACGGCGCTCATCGAATACGCGAGGATAACCTCCCTTACGGTGATAACCATGGAAGTGCCGTGCTGCACCGGCCTCCTCGTGCTCGCGCGGGAGGCGCAGGCACAGGCGAAGCGATTGGTGCCGATCAGGCATGTGGTGGTAAGCGTGAAGGGCCGGATTATGAAGGATGAGTGGTTACGGCCCGGGAGTAAAAAAGAGGCGGTATGATTCCGTGATTATATTGAGGGAGAATATTAAGAAGCAGAACAAGACGATGGCTTCTAATTTCACTTAACAGACGAGATGCTTTGAGATACCTTTATTATGGAGGAGTAAAAGAGCAATCATGGACATGAAATGTCCCGGCGCAAAACTCGCAAGGCAGCCGGAGCCGGAATTATTCAGATGCCCCTCATGCGGATACGAGGTGGAGATCTGGACCGATGAGTTTTACAGAACCTGCCCCGGCTGCGGTTTTACAGTGACGAAGAATGGGGTTTTCAACTGTATAGAGTGGTGCGACCGTGCGAAGGAATGCATCGGTGAAACCCTGTACGCGCAGTATATGGCGCGCAGGATCGGCTCTCTGAAAAAGAGGCTTCTCGAAGCCCTGGAAGATCATCTCAGGCGGCACGGAAAAGAACCTATCGACGGGGAGTCGGTGACGAAAACGGTCTCCCGCACGGTACGGGCGGTCCGGTTCGCTGAAAAGATCATAGCCCTGGAGGGAGGCGAGCCCCATATCGCGATCCCCGCCGTGGTGCTGTTCGATATAGGCCGTGCAGCACGCCGAGACGGCGCCGGTGCGGGTGCGGTGAGAAAAATCCTGCTCGGTGAGGGGCTTCGTATGGAGCATATCGATATGATATGCGGGATCGTCGCCTCGCCCGACACGAGGTCGCCCGACACGAGGTCGCCCGACACGATGTCGACCGACACGATGTCGGCCGACACGAGGTCGGCCAACCGGCAGAGCCGGGCCGATTCGCTGAACCTGAGGATCGTGCACGACGCCCGGCTGCTTGTACGTCTGGAAGAATCGCGTAAAAGTACTCAGAGGGAAAGATTTCTTACCGAGTCGGGAAGAACCCTCGCCGCTTCGCCTGCCGGGGGGTAACGGTCCGCCTGCCCTGCGCATTCCCGTCATATCCTGCAGATCGGTATGATGTACCCACCTTTTTATTGACTTGCGCCTGAATAAAAATTAGCTTGGAGTATCTATGAAAAGTCAGGGTACGGCTGTATCCGGCTCCGGTGAAGTATCATTCCTGCTTTGCGGAGGTGATTATGAGTGGGCTTATTCTCGGTCTCGTTTCAAGTGTCATAGCAATCATCGTCGTCCTTCTTTTAATTCGTACCGTCCTCTCGAAGGAGGAGGGAACGGATGTGATGAAGAAGATCGCACGGCAGATACAGATAGGGGCGTCGACATTCCTGCGGCGGGAGTACATCTACATCTCTATCGTCGTGGTGGTAATCGCCATCGCCATGCTGTTTGCGAAACAGCATTTCGGATATACGTCGGCCGTATCCTTTTTATGGGGGGCTATCGTCTCGGGGGCCGCCGGCCTCATCGGGATGTCGATTGCCACAAGGGCCAATGCGCGGACAACGTATGCGGCAAAGGAAAGTGGAATGAAGGGGGCCCTCAATATCGCCATCTCCGGCGGTGCGGTAATGGGTCTGTCGGTCGTCGGAATCGCGCTCTTAGGCCTGGTGATACTCCTTTTCGCTTTCGGAGTTTTTAAGGAAACCGACCTGGATGTTTTTTTCCGGAAGCTCTCAAGTATTAACGCCTATGCGATGGGCGCGAGCCTCTTCGCCCTCTTTGCGAGGTCCGGCGGCGGCATCTACACAAAGGGAGCCGACATGGGGGCTGACCTCGTCGGCAAAGTCGAGGCGGGAATCCCGGAAGACGACCCGAGAAACCCGGCCGTCATCGCGGACAATGTGGGAGACAACGTGGGAGATATCGCCGGACTCGGCGCCGACCTGCTCGAATCCTATATAGAATCCATGATAGCGAGCATGGTGCTCGCGGTCTCCGTCGTCTCGCTCGGGACCATGATGCTGGCCGCCGAGGAGCTGCAGGAGGTGAAGAATATAATAGAGATCATTCTCTCCATTGCCGCGGCGGGCATTGTATCATCCATACTCGGAGTGATGTTCGTTAAAGTTGCGGCAAGGAAAAACCCGCAGGGAGCGCTTCTTGGAGGAACATATGTCGCTGCGGTTCTCACGATGATACTCGCGGCGGTGATCATATGGAAGATGGGCGCGCCGTTCGGAAACTACGGCAAGTGGGGACTCTTCTGGAGCCTCGTTTCGGGAGTCGTGTCGGGTATCATAATAGGCTTTGTAAGCGAGCTCTACACCTCCAACAGCTACCGTCCGGTCAGGCGTCTCGCAGAGAGCTGCGAAACGGGCCCGGCGATCGGGGTGGTCGGCGGACTCTCCCTCGGAATGAAGAGCGTATTCATTCCGATCATCGCGATAGTGTTCGCGATTATCGTTTCATCGGCGAGCGCGGGGATACTCGGTATCGGCATCGCGTCGTTCGGGATGCTTGTCACGACGGGAATGATCGTATCGGTCGATTCCTACGGGCCGATCGCGGACAACGCGGGCGGTATCGCGGAGATGTCCCACCTTCCGGCCGAGGTTCGAGGTGTGACGGACCATCTCGATTCGGTGGGGAACACGACCGCAGCGATCGGAAAGGGGTTTGCGATAGGGTCGGCTGCATATGCCGCGATCGGTCTTCTTGCCGCATATATCGTATCTGCAAACCTCGCGGTCGAGACGCTCGCGATTTCGTCGATAAAGGTGCTCTCGGGGCTCCTTATCGGCGGCATGCTGCCGTTCCTCTTCTCTTCGCTTCTGTTCGAAGCGGTTAAGAAGGAGGCCTTCGCCATGGTGGAGGAGGTCCGCCGCCAGTTCAGGGAGATCCCGGGCATCATGGAAGGCAAGGGGGAGCCTGATTCGAAGACCTGCGTGGACATCGCGACAAAGGGGGCTATAAAAGGCATGCTGTTTCCCGGCGCAATCGCCATCCTGACACCGCTCGTTATCGGGATCCTTTTCGGCCCCGTCACCCTGGCCGGCACTCTCATCGGGGCGATTATTTCAGGTATCATCATCGGCATTCAGTATGCGAACTCCGGCGGCGGAATGGACAACGCAAAGAAATATATCGAGGAGGGCAACTACGGCGGAAAAGGCTCACAAGCTCACAAGGCGGCCGTGGTTGGCGATACGGTCGGCGACCCGATGAAGGACACGGTAGGTCCGTCCATCAACATCCTGATTAAGCTCATGAGCGTTATCGCGCTCGTACTCGTTCCCATGATCAAGGGCCTTACCGGAATCATATGGAACCTCTTCTGATCGTTCCGGAAGGTCTATTAGAAGAAAAAGAGAGGAACAAAGGCCGGTAAAAAGCCTCGTTCCTCTCTTTGCTTGTTTGTAAACTGTTTCCGGCGGTACCCGATGAAGCGGAAGGTCCTCGTTTTGACAAGCGGCGGGCTCGATTCGATACTGGCCCTGAAGATCATGGAACATGAGGGGCTCGAACCGGTAGGCGTCCACTTCTGCACATGGTTCAACCTGCCGAAATATGTCCTTCAAAAAGACCTGAAAAAAGAAGACGAATTTTTCGGGTTCCCTCTTTTCAATATCGACCTCTCCGATGAGTTTACTCCCCTCCTCCTCAAACCCACCTACGGGTTCGGGAGCGGCGCCAATCCCTGTATCGACTGCAAGATACTGTTTTTTAAAAAAGCGAAAGAGCTGCTCGAGATATATGGGGCCGATTTCGTCGCTTCGGGAGAGGTGGTGGGTCAGCGTCCGATGTCGCAGATGAAAAAAACACTGCGGCTTATCGAGAAAGCGAGCGGTCTCGAGGGATACCTCCTCCGCCCGCTCTCCGCCAGGCTTCTTGATCCGACAATACCGGAAAAAAGGGGATGGGTCGACACAAAACACCTGTATGCGATATCGGGCAGGGGACGAAGAGAACAGATGGCGCTCGCGGCACAGTTCGGGATCGGTGAATACCCTCTGCCCGCAGGAGGCTGCGTCCTCACGGAGAAGGTATTCCGCCTCCGAATGAACGATCTCCTCGCGCATGATCCGGCGCCTGCGGTTTGTGACTTTTTCATCCTCCGCTACGGCAGACATTTCCGCCTTTCGGGCGGATGCAAGCTCGTGGTGGGGAGAAACGAGGTGGAGAACGAATTCTTGCGGCGAACCGGGTGGGGGAACACGGTACTGGACGGGACGGATGTTCCCGGGCCCTACTGTCTCATGCAGTGGGACGGGCGATTCGGCTCGTTTCGCGAGGCGCTCGGCATCGCCTATCGGTACAGCGACCTCGGACGTTTCGATCCGGCGAGGCAGGCCGGAATGCCGGCTCGGTTTATTATCGAGTCCGCCGACCGTAAAACTACAATCTTAACACGCCGGCCCGTACCGGCGCGCCTTATCGACGAAGCCATCATCCGCTGACCGGATCGGCGAGTAGTAATCCCGGACGTACCGTTTGTCGTACCGAAGGTGTGCCTTTTCTTTTTTATTTCTGTATAATAAGTAAGTAAAAATACGGCGGGTGAGCCGATCTTATTGTAAAAGGGAAGAACAACTCGCCGCGGGCTCGCCCTCTCTATGTGATATATTAATATATGGGGTCCATGGCCCGACAATCCGGCGCCGTCCTGTGTTCGGCGCACCGCCGCTTACAGGCCGCCTTTTTTGTTGGTAAGGGTATGCAATGGCGTATCGAACGATAGTGCTGATACTATGGCTCGCCCTTCTCTTATGCCCGTGTACCCTCCTGTTCGGCGATACGGGAGAGGCGGGACCGCCGATGATGAAGCTGATCTTCGGATCGAGGGCGCTGAGCCTCGGAGGCGCGGTTGCAGGGCTCGGTGACGACCCCTTTTATATGGATTCGAATCCCGCGGGGGGAGACACGAGGAAAATCTACAAGCTCTCGATCCTTCACCAGGAATGGATAGAAGACGTCAACTATGAGGCCGCCCGTTTTTCGATGGGAATAGGAGATCGGTTTTTCGCGGGGGTGGGGTTCACCTATCTCTATCTTCCCTTCGTTCACTACGACTACTACGGCGCGACAACGGGACAGACGCACCTTTTATCCCAGAGTCTCGGCGTCCTCAATTTCGGATACCGGTTCCCGTCCATCGATATCACGGTCGGGGCGAATCTGAAGTTTTTCTACAACCACGTTCCGGACGCCCTCTACCCGGGTCAGAGTTATCTGCTCTTTGCGGCGGACCTCGGCGCCGTTATGCGGACGAATCTACTGAAGCGGCACATCGGGCCGGAGCCGAGCATGACGTTCGGGCTCTGCGTGAAGAACATCGGGTACAGCAGCATCATGGAGAAGCTCCCCCTCGAGATCCACGCCGGGGCGTCCTACAGGATTTTAAAGCCCCTTTTACTGTCCGCCGAGGTTTCAGTCCCCTTCTACGAACCGCTGTACGGCTCTATCGGCGCGGAGTATGATTTCGGGAGGAAATTTTTTTTGGAGGCGGGCGTTCAGATCAAGGAAAACCCTATGTTCGCGTTCGGCGTCGGGTACCGGAGGGAGGACATGAGAATACAGGCGTCGTACAGCCCGAGTATCGTATTCACGAACATGTTCTCCGTGTCGTTCTCCTATTTCTTCGGCGCATCGCTTCTCGAAAAGAAGGAGATGACGATTAAGACGCTTCTCACGGAGGCGCTCGATCATTTCAGAGCCGGCAGGTACGACGATGCACTCGATTCCTGCGACGAGATCCTCGCGCTAGACCCGGACAACACGCAGGCGCGTCTCCTCCGGGAGGCCGTTATCGAGAAGCGGAGAGTGAAGGAAAAGAGTGCCACTGTTACAAAGGAATAATATGAAGGCCCGGCTTTGTTATCTCATCACTGTCGTCGGTTTTTTTCTCCTGCCCGCAGGGCTTTTTGCGGGCGTGCCGCAGTATGCGGGGGTGACGACGGACGATACGGACAAAAACGGCCGCATCGACACTCTCTATATAGGGTTTACTGAGACCGTTGTCGTCGACGACCCGTTAGGGCCGGGCGACGCCTTAGACTGTCTCAGCGTTACGGGATACGCTATAGCGGTCGACGATTACAACGGTACCGTGGATACGATCACCCTGCTGCTCGTCGAGGGGGGGGGCTACGATACCGGCGCCACACCGAATGTACAGTACCTGACCGGCATGACCACCTCGATAAAGAGTCTCAGCTCCGCTGAAGATCTGGTCACCGATTTATTCGTGTCGACGGCGGACGGCGCGGATCCGGTGGTGACGCTTGCACGAACCTACGACAACGACGGCAACGGGCGGATGGACCGCATCGAGTTCGAGATGAGCGAGAGCATCGTCGACGTGGCTGGTACGGACAACTTCGATATAGCGGGATATGCGGGGGAGGCCTTCGACACCGGCGTGACGGGCATATCGGGCGGCGTCCCGGACACGGATGCAGACGACGACAGATTCAGTATCTCGAATACGGAAATCGGGAGCGGCTACGATACCGGGGAGGTCCCGCTGTTCGACTATACCCAGGACGGCTCCGGCGACATAGAGGACGCCTCGGCGAACAAGCTCGGTACCGTCTTTGGCGGTACGACGGCGGACGGCGCGAGTCCCGTGCTCGTCGAGAGCGCGACGTACGACATCGATTCGAACGGCCGTATAGACCGGGTTGAATTTCGGGCGAGCGAAGCGATAGTGGACGGATTCACCGCGTCCAATTTCGATGTATCTGGCTATGGAGGCGAGGGATTTTCGACTGCGGTAAAAGGCCTGAGCGGGGGAATCATAGACGTCGATCCGGACGACGACCTTTTCAGTATCACCTTCATAGAGGGCGGAGGCCCCGATACCGGTGCGACGCCCTCATATGACTATACGGCGGGAGGGACCGAGCTTCAGGATCCGGCAGGCAATACGCTTGCGGACACGACAAAAACCGCAGACGACGGGGCGAACCCCGTGCTCACGGCGGTAGGGGTAACCCGGTGCGACGTATCCGGCACGGACTGGTGGAACCGGATCAACCTGACATACAGCGAAACGGTCAACTGCGGGGACCTCGCCCCCGGCGGGGGGCTTGCGGCGAGCGACGCGACCGGGGCAGATTTCAACCCCGCATCTGAGCATGGCGGCGACTATGCGGACGGGGTTCTGGCCGGGTACGGGGGTTTCTCCGACGGCGCAGACGTGACGGTCCCTTCAGGCGAGGTCGGGGTGACGGTCGAGGCGGGGGGAACGGTCCGCTTCGATCTGGGCAGAAGCGACGACGGGCACGGGAGCATCATGACCGGGATCGCTCCCGACGTGCCGAACGGCGATTTCACCCCCGTCTCGAACACCGGAATCCGCGATGCGGAGGGAAACTCCCTCCTGTCGACAACCGCCGTTTCGCCTGCGGCGGGTACGCCGTGGGACCTCGATAAACCGGCCATTATCGTATCGGCGACCTACGACCTCAACAACGACGGGATGATCGACCGGATCGAATTCGAAACGAGCGATGCGGGCAGCAACGGAGTTCAGGACGGGTTCGATGCGGCGAACTTCGACGTTACCGGCTACGGCGGCGAGGGGTTCAGTACCGCGGTCACGGGAATAAGCGGCGGCGTCGACAACGACGCAAACGACAACAGGTTCAGCATCACGTTCATGCAGTCCGGTACGTGGGACACGGACGCAACACCCGCGTACGCCTACAACGGGTCCGACATATATCTCGTCGATCTTGCAGGGAACCGGCTCGACGACACCGGAAACACCGCATTGGACGGCGCGTCGGCCGCATTCAGGAGCATAACGACCGGCGACAACGATGAAAACGGTCGTATCGACAGGCTCGAGCTCAGATTCAGCGAGAACGTCGATATAAGCGACTCGGGCGGAGCGGGTGACGGGCTGGACTGCATCAGTGTCGCCGGGTATTCGATCGCAAGCCAAAACTACGCCGCGACCGACGTGGATACAGTTACACTCGTCCTGAACGAGGGCGGCGGGTATGATACCGGCGCGGTGCCTTTGACATCATACGCCACAGCCGGCGGCAGCACCGTTACAGACAGGGCGGGGGTGCCGAACGAGATGCTGGACGGCGAGACCGCCGCAACCTCCGACGGCGCCGGACCGATCATGCTTGCCGCCCTGTTCTTCGATCCGGACAGCAACGATATAGACGTCGACGACTATATACAGGTCGAATTCACCGAAGCGATGCAGCTTGCGTGTACCTCGAGCGGCGATTTCGAGCTTCTCAACAGCGCGTACGGGGATACGTTCGGAGCGGGAAGCTATCTCGACGACGCGACCCCTGGAGACGTCTACATCAACATCGTCCTCGGGACGGGACCGTCTCTCATCCTGACGGACCTGTGGTCCGTTCCGGGAGCGGGAAACCCCTCGGGGCTCGGAATAAAGGCGGGCGGCACCGCATGCGCGGAGGACTCAGCTTCCAACGGATCGCCGGAAGGCGCCGAGGTCGATATCGGGGGGGCCGGCTCCAACATCGTCGTCACCGTCACGGCGACGGACGGTTCGAGCGTGTTCGTAAACCCGTACCTTTCCGCCGCTCTCATGGATTCCGATATAACGATCGGGATCGAGACCCAGTTCAACGCCTCCTTCGTCGCTCTGTGGTACGACGTCGGCGCGGAGCCGGACGGCCTTTCGGTGACGAACCCGGACGACAGAAGGGTGGTCGCGACCGGTTCCGGAATGCACTGGACCGCGATACTGCCGGAGGACGATCCGGAGATGATAGAGGGTGCCACGGTCCGGTTCATCATCGACGCGGACGGCGCCGTCTACTACTACGACGGTCCCGAATCATCCGGCGGCAGCGTGCCGTGGGATTTTCGGATATTCTACGAACAGGCAGAACGGGTCACGATTCGCAACAACGTCATCAATCCGCACCACGGTGATACCGTATACTTGAACTACCATCTCAGTACGCAAAAATCGGTTTCCGTAACGGTGTACGATCTCGCCGGAAATCCCGTCAAACAGCTTATAAGCGGAACAGGCGCCGTCGGCGCAAACCTCACGACCTGGGACGGAAAGAACAGGCGGGGGGCGATCGTTGTGCCGGGGGTATACTATCTGGTGATAAAGCTCGGGAGCAGCAGGTATATACGAAAAGTGCTCGTCGTCCGGTAGACTTACGCCGGCTTGGGCCGAACATTCGGGGCGCATCATGAAAATAGATTACACGGATACGTATCAGGGCTGCTTCGTCTGCGGCGCTGAAAACAGGGAGGGAATGCATCTTCGTTTCGACTGTGACGAAACTGGTGAGGTCCGTACGGAATGGACGCCAAAACCCTACATGCAGGGGTTCGAAAATATCGTGCACGGCGGCTTCATCGCGATGGTGCTCGACGAGATCATGGCCAAGGTTTGCCTGTTCAGAAAAATTCCTGCGGTCACGGTCCGCATGGAGGTTCGGTTCAAAAAGCCCGTTTTCGTCGGCGAGTCGCTTGTTTTCCGGGGGAGGTGCGTCGAGGCCAGAAAGAAGAGTCTTTCGATTGAGGCCTGTTGTCTCGGTGACGACGGCGAAAAGAAGGCGGAGGCGAAAGGTATTTTTTTCCCCGTTTCCGCATCGAGCTGCGGCAAATAGTCACGCGTCCTCTGTCAGAAATCGATGGAAGAGTCGGCGTCGTCCGTGACGGCGTCCTCCGTGACGGCGTCATGGAGGTGACACCGTATGTTTATACCCCGCACCGAAAGCCCCTCTTTACTTTTATCTATTTTGCTTACCGAGCAGGTATCGAGCCGTATCTTCCAGAACGCGTCCAGCGGGGCGTCGAGTACGCCGATCAGGATCAGTTTCAGGACCACCCGGTGAGACACGACGGCGATGCTTTGAGACCAGGTTTCATGTTTCGAGGTGATATCGATGAAGGCACGGTACACCCTATCGTAGCAGTCCGCGAGAGACTCGCCGCCGGGGATGACGAACCGGCCGGGAGAGCGCCTGTACGCGTCGTACCGAGCCCCGTCGTGTTCCTTCACCCATACCAGGCTTTTTCCCTCCCATTCGCCGAAATCGATGTCGGTGAGACTTGCAATATGCGTCACGCGGCACTCGCATGACGCGGCGATCGCTTCTGCGGTGGCTTTCGCCCTCCTCAGGGGGGAGCTGTAGACTCTTCCGACTTTGCGGGAGGCCGAAAAGCGGGCAACGAGCGCCGCCTGCCGCTTTCCCTCCGCAGACAGGGGCGGGTCCTTTCTGCCCCTGAAGAGGTGCTCCCGGTTCCATGTCGTCTCACCGTGCCGGACGAGGTATATCATCAGCGGGTCCCTAGTAAAATGATTTGACTTTTATCCTACAGTAAAATAATATACTTTTCAAAAAGGCAATGATATGTTTTTCGTTTTTTTATCGCTAATTATATTCGGGATTATTGTCTTTTTTACAAGCATCATCTTTTACCGGGGAGTAGGCCGGAAAAGAGACGATCAAAGACCGAAAGATTCCGTCCGTGAGCCGGAAACGGAAAGAGAAGATTTTTATATTCCGGTTCTGAGGTCCGAGCATCGGATTCCCGGTGTCGGCAGCAATGAAGCGGTACACTACCTTGGTCCCTGTGTTTTTTTCTCTCTGAAGAGCGGGACGGACTTAGAGCAGCTTTCGTTTGAAGCACAGGAGCTCGAATCGGAGATGGAGGGAAAAGTCGCACTGACGTCGAAAAATATTCTCGTTTTCAACGAAGAGAATCAGAAGAGAATATACATATCCTCGATAGAGGACTACCGCTTCATGGACCCGTACCTCGTTATCAAGAGGAAGAATGTGAAGACGAAGAAGGACGTCCTGAAGCTCGAAGAGGAGAGGGTGAAATTCAAATACATACTGCATGCGCTGAAGTAACCTATGCGTGACTATCGTTTTTCAAAGTACCTGTATAAACCGAAACGGAAGAAGAAGAAATTCTTCATAGTACTTTTAATCTGTATTGTGATCGGTGGAGGGGCTTTTTACTCGGTCTTCTTTCTCCATGCTTACGCACTGTACTCCAGAATGGTGGAATTTTACAGGGTTCGGTTCAACGACTACACGTTTTTAGAGAAAAATCTCGAATCAGGTAACTATAACATCGTCGTGCACGAAGGGGCGCCCTACCTCGAGAAGAAACCGAACAACGCACGCATACTTCGTTATCTGGGAGAGTCCTACTACTATATATCGTCCTCTCTGACGGGACAGGAGAAGGAGGAGTCGATCAATCGCGCCATCCTGTATCTGAGAAAGGGGATAGTGCTCTCGAACTTCGACGATATGCTGACGAGAAGTCTCTATATTCTCGGCATGTCGTACTTCAAGAGAGGGCCGGTCTACTATGAGCTTGCGACCGAGTATCTCGGAAGGGCGTTTGCGGAAGGCTATAAGGACGACGGAATATATGAGATAATGGGGTACTGTTACTACAGGCTCGGTGTGCTGGACGAAGCGGTGACGTATCTCAAACAGAGCATTGCCGTATCCGACAAGGACGTGGTGCGCCTCTTTCTTGCACATGCCTACAAGGACAAGGGTATGTACGAGAGCGCGGTGAGAGAGTTCAGCCTTCTTGTGGGCAGGTCGCAAGACAACGCGGTGCTGGAAGAAGCGTATGCGGCGCTGGCCTGGATCGATTTCCAGGAGGAGCGGTACGGTCAGGCTAAAGAGAACCTGGCCGCGGTGCTCGAGTTGAACGACCGGTCGGCGGACGCGTATTACTGGCTCGGAAATATTTATGAAAAGAACGGGGACATGATCACCGCGCGCAAAGAGTGGCGAAGGGCGCTGAGTATCGATCCCAAACACATCGGCGCGATAGATAAGCTCTACTGAGTCGCTGATAGGTACCGGACGATACCGTTTATATATTATACAGGAGACATTTATGGTATTCGGAAAGATGTGGGGGTCATGGTCCAACGACATAGGAATAGACCTCGGGACTTCGAACACGCTCGTATTCGTGCGGGGTCAGGGGATCGTACTCTCGGAGCCCTCGGTCGTTGCGGTTCATAACGCGTCAAAGAAGGTGCTCGCCGTCGGTCAGGAGGCCAAGCGGATGCTCGGAAGGACGCCCGGAGAGATAATTGCGATTCGGCCTATGAAAGACGGTGTGATCTCCGATTTCGAAACCGTAGAGAAGATGATCAGGTATTTCTTCCAGAAGGTTCACAACCGGAAGGCCCTCGTCAAGCCGCGGGTGGTCATCGGGATACCGTCATGTATCACCGAGGTGGAGAAGCGGGCGGTGAGAGAGTCCGCGGAGCAGGCCGGCTCGCGGGAAATATATCTCATAGAGGAGTCGCTGGCAGCGGCGATCGGATCGAACATTCCGATACAGGAGCCTGCGGGCCACATGGTGATTGATATCGGGGGTGGAACCTCGGAGATCTCCGTCATTTCGCTCGGTGGAATGGTTATTACGAACGCGATTAGGATCGGCGGCGACGAGTTCGACGAGGCGATCATCAACCACATGAAGAAGATACACAACCTCGTGATCGGAGAGTCCACGGCTGAGGAAGTGAAGATAACCATAGGAAACGTGTATCCCGAAAAGGAGGTACAGACCTACGAAATACGGGGCAGGGACTCCATCTCCGGCCTGCCGAGAATCCTCACGATAGACTCGGTCGAGATACGGGAGGCGCTTCAGGAACCGACGAACATGGTGCTGGAGGAGATAAAGAAGACCCTCGATCAGACTCCCCCTGAGCTTGCCGCCGATATCGTCGAACGGGGTGTGGTGATGACGGGCGGAGGGTCCCTTCTCAAGGGGTTTCCAAAACTCATCAGTAAGGAAACGGGTGTCCCCGTGATACTTGCCGAGAATCCGCTGACCTGCGTCGTTCTCGGGGCCGGGAAGTTTTTGGAAGAATTGAAATACCTGAGGAAGGTGTAGGACAAGAAAACAGGTCCGGACCGAAGGCGGGTCGTTCGGCGGTGATATCGGTAAAGTGCACTCTTACTTGAAAGCGTATTCAAATGGAAAATCCCTTTCGGCACAGAGCGCTCGTGGTGCTTGCCGCTCTCCTTTTCGTCTCTTTCACCCTCATGGGTTTTTCACAGTCGCGCGTTACCATACGGTTCAAATCCGTTGCATATGCGGTTGCGTACCCCTTTCAGTACTCCGGAGTGAAGTCGATCACCTTCGTAAAGGATTTCTTTTCCAGCCTGAAGAACAACAAGTATCTCAAGAAGGAGCTGGCCGTGACGAGAAGCCTGCTCGAAGAGTATGAGCGAACACAGCACGAGTTCGAAGAGATAAAGCGGGAGAACGAGCGGCTTAGGAAACTCATCGGAATACAGTCGGAGCTCGAATACGAAACGGTGATCGCGGAAGTCGTTGCAAAATCTCCCCAGAACCTCTACAAGACCATCATTGTGAACCGCGGCAAGGAGAGCGGTATCGAGCGGTGGATGCCGGTCGTCGCGTATCAGGACGGGACGAAATGCGTGGTCGGAAAAGTGATCGACGTCCAGCCTTTCTCCTCGAGGATCCAGCCGCTCATCGACCAGTCGAACTACATCGGGGCGATGCTTAAGGCCACGAGGTATTCCGGACTGCTCGTCGGCCAGAGTCCCGTTTCCGAGCAGTGCCTTCTGCAGTATATAGACCGGAGGGCGGACATCGCGTACGGCGATATCGTCGTCACCTCCGGCATGGGCGGCATATTCCCGAAGGGTATACCGATAGGAGAGGTAGTGTCCGTTTCTAAGAAAACCTACGGGATTTTCCAGGAGGCGATGGTACAGCCGACGGTCGACTTCGGGAGGCTCGAGGAGGTGTATATCATCACCAAGAGGGTGACTGAAGATTATTTCAGCGACAGAGAGTTGCGGCCATAGGGGGAGCAAAGACTTAATGAAACGGTTCGTCGTGTTCGTCATATTCGTTGCACTTGCGGTTTTTTTCCAGTCGACCGCACTGTACGACAAGATAGGCATACGGGACACGGCCCCCGATTTCGTTCTCATCATCGTCTGTATAGCGGCGTTTCTCACCGGGCCGGTCGGGGGGGAGGTGCTCGGCTTCGTCACCGGATTCGTGGTGGATGTGCTGTCGGGTGGTCTTTTGGGCCTATTCGCGTTCACCTATACGCTCGTGGGATACGGGGTCGGGCTCCTCGGGAAACGGGTGTACGGGAAGAGCGTGCTCATTACCATCACTCTGCTCTTCGCCGTGACGATTATCAAGGCGGCCATCCTGACCATGCTCGCGGCGATCTTCCTGAAGCCCGGCTATTTCGGCTATTTCATGAGAGGAAGGGTCTTCTTAGAAGCGGTGATGAACGGCGTTATCACTCCCGTGCTGTTTGTTATAATCACCAGGATTCAGATGAGGGTGGCGGAATAGGATGGCGGTACTACCGGCTGATGCGAAGACGAAGGAGGACTATAAGAGGAGGATTTACATCTTCTCGATCTTGCCGGTTCTCTCCTTTATCCTCATCGTCGTAGTTCTTTTCATCCTGCAGATTGTCCAGGGTCCCGATTACGAGCTGCGTGCCAAGACGAATAGAGAACAGTTCTCGATACTTCCCGCGATACGGGGCGTCATCTATGACAGGAGCGAGAAGTCCATACTTGCGTACAACCGCAGATCGTTCGCCGTCACCGTAGTGCCGCAGAACTTTCCGAAAGACCCCGCGGATAAGGAAAGGCTCGTTCACGAGCTTGCAATGCTCCTCGATATCTCCGGGCAGGACATACTGGACAGTATCAGCCAGAAAAGCTACTCGAAGTTCGGGTCCTACATCATCAAGACGGACGTTGCGTTCAGCGACATCGTCTTCCTTGCCGAGCATAACCGGGACTTTCCCGGTGTGTACTGGAAGAGCATACCGCTGCGGGTCTTGCCGAACAGGGACCTGCTCTCTCACGTATTGGGATACGTGGGACTGATAGACGAGCGGGAGCTTTTTCGAAACGCCGACAAGGGCTACAACATAGAGAGCGTGGTCGGGAAGTGCGGCATCGAAAAGATGTACGACGGTCAGCTGCGCGGAAAGGACGGCTATATACGGAGGATCGTGGATGCCAAAAATCAGCTGGCCGCGGAGGTCATAGACCGGGGTGCGGAGCCGGTTCCGGGGAACAACGTCATCCTTACGATAGACAAGGAGATCCAGCGAATCGCGGAGACGGTTTTAGGAGAAAGAACCGGCGCGGTGGTGATATCGAAACCGCATACGGGTGAGGTGCTCGCCATTGCATCCTACCCGAGGTTCGATCCGAATCTCTTTGTCGCCAAGGGAAACACCGAGTATTTTAAAAGTCTCACGCTCGATAACCGGAAGCCGTTCCTCAACCGGGCCATACAGGCGCAGTACCCCGCTGGGTCGATCTTCAAGATCGTCGTCGCGCTCGCAGTGCTTGATTCGGGAAAGATCGCTCCGGAAAAGGAGTACACCTGCGGCGGCGGGTATCAGATGGGCAACAGATTCTTTTCCTGCTGGATGAACCACGGGAAGGTCGACCTTCACGATGCTATCACGTACTCCTGCGACTCGTATTTTTATCAGGCCGCGCTCGCGCTGGGGCCCGACCTCATTTCAAAATACGCGATGCGGCTCGGCCTCGGAAACAAGACCGGAATCGACCTTCTCGGAGAGATGGAAGGGATCGTCCCCAGTACCGATTGGAAGCGGGAGAACATCAAAGATATCTGGTACGACGGTGATACCCTTAACTTCGCCATCGGGCAGGGGTATGTGCTCGTGACGCCGCTTCAGCTGAACTCTCTTACCAATCTGATCGTCAACGACGGGGTTATGATGGAGCCGTTCGTCGTGAAGGAGATACGTTCGGCAAAGAGCGGAAAGACCATCTACCGTAGGGACCCGCGCGTGCTCATCGACAGCAAGATAGATGTAGAAAACATACGGTTCGTCAGAGAGGCGATGCGGCATGTGGTTACCGAGGGTACCGCCATGTGGGGCGGCGCGGTATGGTCCACCGAGATGGCCGGAAAGACGTCGAGCGCGGAGATATCGGGGCTGCAGACCCATTCATGGTACACCGCGTTCGCCCCGTACCGCGGGGGGAAGGACACGTCCGGGAACAGGGACCCCGCGGGATCGAAAACCGGGCGTAACGATGAAGACGTTATCAGCATCACCGCGATTATCGAGCAGGGGGGCGCGGGGAGTGAGAGCGCGGCACCGCTCGTCGCGGAAATCGCGGAGGCGATTTTCGGTAACTGCGACCTGGAAACGGCGAGAAAGAACATCTACAAAAAACGGGTTCAGATCGCGAACCGGAGAAACCAGTAAGGGGAACAGCCGGGCGGCACTATGGGAAAAACAGACACACAGCGGGAGTTCAGGTTCGATTATGGGCTTTTACTTTCTTTCATCGTGCTGACCGTACTCGGTATACTCACCATCTACAGCGCGGGAACCGGCGGCGGCACGGCGGGTGCAGGCGAAAACGAATACGTCAAGCAGATATACTGGGCGGTGACGGGACTCGTTGTATTCATACTGCTTCTGTTCATCAACTATCAGAAGCTCGGGGAATACGCCGTCTTCATCTATATCGGATGCCTGCTTTTGCTTATCTTCACTCTCATAATAGGCAAGCGGGTACGCGGGGCGAAGTCCTGGATAACGCTCTTCGGGGGCTTCGGGTTTCAGCCCTCCGAGTTCGTGAAGATAGGGGTAATCATCGTACTCGCCCGATACCTCGACCGCATCGGTGAGGAGATAAAGACCATCAAGCACGTGTGTATCTCACTATTGATCACTCTCGTTCCCATGGGGCTCATTCTCCTGCAACCCGATTTCGGCACCGCGCTCGTCTACATCCCCATCGTGCTCACGATGCTCTTCTTTTCGGGAATGAAGTACGCGCATCTGATATCGATCCTGATCATCCTCGGTATTGCGATCGTTCTGCCGCTTTTGGTAACCTTCTCGTCGCTCACGGGGAGTGAATCTATCGCGTTCCTCAAGACCTTGGACGATACCAAAGCGGTGCTTCTCGTCGCTTCCGTGTTCGGGGCCCTCTCCTTCGTCTTCTTCGTACTCTACAAGGTGACGAAAAAGGACATCTTCTTCAAGGCGATGAGCATCTTCCTTATCTTCTTCGCGGGGCTCGCGCTCGCGGCCGTGCTCGGACGGTTTCTTAAATCGTATCAGAGAAAAAGGCTCATCGTGTTTCTGAAGCCGTCGATCGATCCCTACGGCTCAGGCTATAATATCATCCAGTCCAAGATCGCGGTAGGGGCGGGGGGGCTCTTCGGCAAGGGGCTCTTCGGCGGCACCCAGAGTCAGCTCGGCTTTCTGCCGGAACGGAGCACCGACTTCATCTTCTCCATATTCGCGGAGGAATGGGGCTTCGTGGGTTCGTTTTTTATCATCGTGCTTTACGGCGCGTTCGTATTCAGGGGCATCATGATCATGCTCGGGGCCAAGGACAGGTTCGGGAGCCTTGTTGCATCCGGTGTGACTGGTATGTTCCTTTTTCACATCATCATCAACATCGGAATGACCATAGGGCTCATGCCGATCACCGGTATACCGCTCCCGTTCCTCTCTTACGGCGGTTCCTTCCTCATAACCTCCATGGTGGGTGCCTCTTTACTGTTCAACATCGCCTCGAGGAGGTACGCAAGATAACAGGATCCGTTCTTGACAGGGTGCGGGGGTTTCTGCCCCTCGTCTCCAAACCTGCGAGATACATAGGGAACGAGACCAACATCGTGCGAAAGGACCCGGCAAAGGCGTGCCTTCGCATGGTCATCTGTTATCCGGATGTGTATGAGGTCGGGATGTCGAACCTCGGCATACGGATACTGTATGACGCGGTGAACCGGATCGAAGGTTTCTACTGCGAGCGGGTGTTCTCGCCGTGGATTGATTTCGAGGCCGTGCTGAGAGAGGAAAGAATACCGCTTTATTCCCTCGAGACCTATACGCCGCTCAGCGATTTCGACGTCATCGGGTTTTCTGTCGGATCGGAGCTCCTCTTCACCAATATCCTTCAGGTTCTCGAACTCGGCGGGATTCCGCTCCTTTCGAAAGAGAGGGGGGAGGAGCATCCGCTCGTCTTGGCGGGCGGGCCGGCGATCGTCAATCCCGAGCCGATAGCGGATTTTATCGACGTTTTTGTGTTTGGAGACGGAGAAGAGGCGATTGTGGAGCTTCTGAACCGTCTTTCGGAGCATAGGGACAAAGGCAGACGAAAGCTCCTGTCGGAAATGGACAAGTTTGTCTTTACGTATGTCCCCGCCTGTCATGAGACGGAAGAAACAAACGGTCTCGTACTGACCCGGACCGATAAAAGGGTAGAAAGGAGAATCGAACCCGATCTCGACCGGCTTGTATTCACTACGAAACCGATCGTTCCTCTCATCAAGATCGTTCAGGACAGGGTCTGTATCGAGGTCTCTCGCGGGTGCGGAAACGGCTGCAGATTCTGCCAGGCGGGATACACCTACCGCCCCGTACGGGAGAGGAGCCTCTGTGCCCTGGCCCGCATAGCGGAGGAGACGGTGGCGCACACCGGATACGACGAGGTCTCGCTCCTCTCGCTTTCCATCGGCGACTACACCTGCCTGAAGGAGCTTGTGTTCTTTCTCTCGGACCGGTTCTCCCGGCGGCACGTGTCACTCTCGCTTCCCTCCCTCAGGGTGAGCTCGGCCAACATCGACGTTCTGCAGAAGATAGGATCGGTGAGAAAGAGCGGGCTTACCTTTGCGATAGAGAGCGCCGACCCCGTTGTGCAGCGGGGTATCAATAAACCGATCGACATGGCCCAGCTCAAAGAGGTCGTCGGGTGGGCCCTATCCGCGGGGTGGCGTCACATAAAACTCTATTTTATGATCGGGCTCCCCGCGGCAGAACGTGAAGCGGCGCTTTTAGGAGCTTTCATAGAGGATCTGCTTTCGATATCGAAGAAACTCGCCATCAATCTCAACCTCGCCGTGTTCGTACCCAAGCCGCATACGCCGTTCGAGCGCGAGAGGCAGCTCGGAATGGAAGAAGCGACCGCGCTCGTTACCGCGATCAAGGATCGCTTTTCGCGTTCACGGGTAAAAGTAAAGTATCAGGACCCCTGCATGAGCTTCGTCGAGGGAGTGCTGTCGAGAGGGGACAGGCGGGCCGGCGAGCTGGTATACGAGGTGTACAAAAGGCAGGAGCGGTTCAGCTCCTGGGACGAGATGTTCGACTGCACGCGGTGGATGACTGCGATGGAACGGCTGCAGATGGACGCCGGTAGATACAGCGGCTTCGACCCGTCGCAGAGGCTCCCGTGGGAATTCGTGCGGTGCGGTGTCGACAAGACGTTTTTTCACAGGGAGAATAAAAAGGCCAAAGAAGGCGAGGTAACCGAACGCTGTTCGGATGAAAGCTGTGCGGGATGCGGCGTCTGTGACGACGGAGCCGGGGTGAACCTCGCTTCCCGCAAGGAGGGGAGTCTGCGAGGGAAGGGTGCCGGCATAGAGAAGAAAGAGGGGCCGAGGGACTATAAGGTCGGTATCATATTCCGGTTTTCGAAGCTCGGCGAGTTCAGGTTCATCTCCCACCTCGACCTGGTGAGCTATCTCGTCCGGGCGGGCAGGCGTGCGGGGATACCGTTCAGGTATTCGGAGGGATTCAATCCGAAACCGAGGCTCGTGCTTCCGTTCCCGCTCCCCTTAGGCATATCGTCTTCGAGCGAGCTGTGTGAGGTCGAGCTCGCGCGTAAAATGCCAATACGGGATTTCACCGATGCGTTCAGTGCGGAGTTGGACGAACGGATACGGATTCGCCGTGCCGCAACAAATCGCAGGAAACGGTCTATTGCAGGCGCCCGGTTTTTTCACGATTATCTCATATCACCGCCTGATGGACCGGGATCGGGGTTGGAACAGGTTAAAGAGACCCTTTTAGAGGGGGGTGTTCCGTATGAAGTGCGGACCGGCATGCGGCGTCCTGAGGCCTTTTTTTCCAAGCGGAGAAACGCGATCTTCCTCCGGCTGGGTCCGACGCAGAGTATCAAGAAGACGGTCTCAGGATACGAGCGGCTGCGTATCTGCCGTACGATGATATGGGAACATGCCGGGGGGATCTTGATCCCCTTCGTGTGAGAGTGTTCGGAGTGTCCGCACGCTACATGAATATCGGTATGAAAAATACATTTTGATCTTTACTTCCGGCGGCGGTGTGAGTATACTACTATCAAGGAATAGAACGAAGAGACGGAAAGATAGGTGTTTTTTATAAAAAAAGTGTAACTAACCCTTGACTTTGTTTTTCCGTTAGGTTAAATTGATCATGCTTATTTGAGATTGATGAGGCCTTGAGTGTTTGCTCAAGGTTTTTTTCACGCGCTCAAAGAAACGTCGCGTTTTGCGAACGCGACCGTTCTTTTGATAATTACGTTTCCCGTAGAAAACGGCGGGGAACGCGATAGCGGCGGGATCACGGAGACGTGAAGCCCGCTGTGCACGTTCTTTGAAAACTAAATAGCAGGGTCCTCGAGATGAAAACACCCAGAGTGATAAAAATCTGACGATTCAGAAAGAATTACCAAAAGATATTATCACGGAGGGTTTGATCCTGGCTCAGAACGAACGCTGGCGGCGTGTCTTAAGCATGCAAGTCGAACGAGAACCTAGAGCT
>JAFGTF010000050.1 GCA_016934265.1 Spirochaetota bacterium | reverse complement strand
GTGAAACGCTTCTGCTCTTCACGTTCTGCATCCTATCAATACGCTGTTCATGCAAAAATATACGCTGGCCCCTAAGACCCCGCTTTTAGAGCGGGGTCTTTTAGCAGAACGTGAAACGCTTTTGCCCTTCACGTTCTGCATCCCATCAATACGCTGTTCATGCAAAAATATACGCTGGCCCCTAAGACCCCGCTTTTGGAGGCGGGGGCTTTTAACAGAACGTGAAACGCTTCTGCTCTTCACGTTCTGCATCCCATCAATACGCTGGGCCTATAGACCATCGATGAACGCCATGTAACGCTCGGCATGTCGGGCTTGTAAATTGCGGTGAAAACGGTATACTGTTTTCATGCCGCTTTATCCCTCATACCTCGCGCTTATCGAATCCGGGGAGCTCGATGAAAGAATCGAAAAGCTCAAAAAGCTTCTCTCCCCGTGCGGGCTCTGCCCCCGCCAGTGCCGGGCAAACCGCGCCGAAGGCGAAAAGGGGTACTGCGGCGCCGATTACAGGCCCGTGATATCGAGCCATAACCTGCACTTCGGCGAGGAGAGACCGCTTACCGGAGGGATGCGTCCGCGAGGTTCCGGCACGATTTTTCTCGCCCACTGCAACCTCCTCTGCGTCTACTGCCAGAACTTCGAGGTAAGCTATCTCGGCGAGGGGAGCGCCGTTTCGGAGTCGCGACTCGCCTGTATGATGCTCGATCTGCAGGACGCGGGGGCCTGCAACATAAACCTCGTCACTCCGACGCATTATACGCCGCAGATCGTAAGCGCGGTCCGTACGGCCGCCGGAAAAGGCCTCAGGCTTCCGCTCGTATACAACTGCGGCGGGTACGAACGCGTAGAAATCGTACGGCTCCTCGACGGCGTCGTGGACATCTACATGCCTGACATGAAGTATGCCGATGAGGAGCCCGCGCGCAGATTTTCGTGTGCACCGGACTACTTCGACCGCTGCCGGGAAGCCGTGACCGAGATGCACCGGCAGGTCGGAGACCTCGTCCTCGACGAGAGCCTGACGGCGCGCAGGGGCCTTCTCATACGGCACCTCGTGCTTCCGAACGGCCTTGCAGGCAGCGAAAAGATCCTGCGCTTTATCGCGGAGGAGATATCTCCCGCAAGCTATGTCAACGTGATGTCTCAGTACCGGCCGGCCGGTATGGCCCGCGACTACCCGGATCTCGATAGGCACCCGACACGAACGGAGTATGACGATGCCGTCGCCGAAGCGCGGAGACTCGGCCTGACGAGAGGGCTCGAGTAAAAAACCTAATGCTCGTCGATCTTATTATCCCGGATAGATTACACCGGAGCCTACCCCTCATATGGGTGCCGCGCCGGTGGAAACGGGTGCAAGAAAAGCTCACTCCATGCGAAAGCTCATCTTTTCCGGCGAAAGGTCGCGCCCATTTTCGATCACCTCTCGCGTGAAATAGGCGACCGCGAGCTCCTCGTTCGTCCGTACCACGTACACCCCGACCCGAGAGCACCGTCTTGAACCCGACCGCTTCGATATCCGAAACTCGGCAAACGGCCCCCTGTTCCGCGTACCAGGAGAGAATGAGATCGAGCCCCCGCTCGAAGCCGGTCACCTCCACCTCTCTCTTCTGCCGTTTTTCGTTATCTTCCCGCACACGAAGGAGGAGGTACCCGCTTTTTAATCCTGTCGAGGCTCGCTTCTTTGAGAAACGTCGCCCGGCCGCTTTCCTCAATCTCGATGATCTTCGTCTTGAGGCTCATACTGCCCACGTTCCCTATCGCTAGTATCATCGTTCCTCCTCCATACATCGGAGTCCAAGGCTCCATAAGGGGTAAAAGGCCGAAGCCCCTCTTCAAACATTCGTGATTTTGGTTTCCGTTCCTATCGGTGGGTAAAACGGACGTTATTTGCCGGACTTTCCCTCGATCGACTTCCTGGATGAGGGGGTTCCCGGAAGAAGCCGCCTCACAAACGGGATGGCGCCGAGGTGGATCCTTTTCATCTCCACCTCGCCGTCGTGAAGGGCGCTCTGCCAGGACTGCGCGAACCCGGGAGCCTTTTCCGTGAGGATCTCGACCGCCTTCTGGTAGAGGTGGAGCTGTTTGATCTCCCTTCTGCCCGGCTTCTCTGAAAATGTCAGGAGCGAAACCCTGAGGTTCTCGTTCTGCCGCTTCAGCTCCTCGACCTCCCGTTTGCGGTTCTCCGCCGATTCAGCCTCTATCTCGAGCTTCGACTGAATGTGCGCCTTGAGCTTCTCGATCTCTTTCTTCAGCTTTCTCGCGGCGGCCTTTTCGCGTATGAATACGAACAGTGCGATAAAAATGCCTATATAGAGGCCTATGAAGAAGGGCTTCAGGAGGAAGATCGTAGTTTCGGCTGCTTTTTCCATGAGCGAACCCTTATCTGGAATATTACGCAACAGTATAATTTATTCTCTATATACTGCCGAGTATAGCTGTTTTTTTTCATACGCTTGCCGCGGCCCGTGACACGGTATATAATAGAAAGAGACGACATGCGAGGAGCAAACCGTATGGGCCTTTTCAAAAAGCGCGCGAAAAAGAAACCAAAGCGGCCGCAGGGCGATCATATGGAGATCTACGTCAAATGCGGCCGCTGCGGCGAGATCATCAAGACCCACATAGTGATGAGTCACGAGCTTATGCCCACCTACGAAGAACAGGGACCTGCCTATATCCTGAAAAAAGAGCTGATCGGATACAACTGCCAGAACAGGGTACGGCTTGCCGTCTTCTTCGACGCTTCAAAGCGCATACTCTCCCGCGACATCACGGGCGGCACCTTCGGTGAACTGAAAGAGCTGTAGCGCAAAGAGCTTAGACACGAACGGAAATGATCGAACATGTCATTTTTTCCTTGCTCTTACCTCTATAGCGCTTTAAAATAAAAATAGAATAACGACAAAGCATAAAAACGATACTTATGATGAATAAAGCGAAAACATATAATAAGTCAAGTGTAATAGACGATTCCTACCACGAGCTATTCAACGGCGTGAACGATATGATCCTTGTGCACGACCCGGAAACCGGCGCTGTACTCGACGCGAACAGTAAATGTCTTGAGATCGGTTATACGGTGGACGAGATCCGGCGGATGGAAGTCGCGGGGTTCAGCACCGATAAAGAGGCATACTCGCCCGACCGGATCATGCCGTTGATCCGGAAAGCGGCCGAAGGTCATCCGCAGCTGTTTGAATGGGGGTTTTGCGACAGGGTAGGGAAGTATCATCCCACCGAGGTGAGCCTGAAGCGTGCGACCATCAGGGGAAGGAACGTGGTTCTTACAATCATTCGGGACATTTCGGAGAGAAAAGCAGCGCAGCAAGAATCACGTCATGCAAAGGATAGTTTTCACAATATAGTGGAGAAATCCACGGACGGGCTCATTGTGATGGACGATGAGGGGATCGTCCGTTTCGCCAACCCGTCTGCAATACGTTTTTTTTCACTCGACAAAAACGACCTGGCGGGCAGCAGATTAGATCCTGCCATTAAAAATAAAAAATCGGCCGAATTAGGAATAACCCGGCTTAACGGAGAGCCCGGCACCGGCGAGATGAGAAAAACAAAAACGGAATGGGAGGGAAAGTCGGCATATCTTATATCGATCCGGGACATTACTGCACAGAAAAAGCTCGTCGAGGAGCTCACCCTGGCGATCAGCAGTATAAGGACCTTGCGAGGACTGCTGCCGATCTGTTCTCATTGCAAGAAGATACGCAACGACAAAGGATACTGGGAACAGATCGAGACTTACATTTCAAAGCATTCGGAAGCGGAGTTCACCCACGGCCTCTGTCCCGAGTGCACGGAAAAATATTATACGCTGGGCGACGATCGGCATGAGACCGGGTCGCTTTTCCCCTAACCCGAAAAATACTAAGGGATGCCTTCCGGACAAGGGATCCCGCATCCACATCCGATAAAAAGACCCCCGTTTGACTTAGCGCCGTAGCTCCCTCACAGCACCAGTATGGTTCCGTTTTTCTTCAGCCAGGCGCGCCGCGTTCTATAATCGGGCAATATGCACTCGACCCTGTGCCAGAACCGCGCCGAGTGGTTCTTTTCCACGATATGGGCAAGCTCGTGTACCACCACGTAGTCCACCACGTCAAGCGGCGCCATGACGAGTCGCCACGCGAAATGCAGGTTTCCCCTGCTGTTGCAGGACCCCCAGCGCTTCTGCGCACTCGTAATCCTGAACAGGGTGTACTCTATGCCGGACAGGTCCGCATAATACAAAAGCCTTTCTTGTATCACCTCTGTAGCCCGCGCCTTATACCACTCGACGAACAGCATGCGGGCATCAGCCCATCGATTTACAGACAGTACGAACCCGTCGCTGAACGAGAGAGACATTTTTCCGTTTTCAACGATTTTCAGCGGATAGGACCGTCCCAGGTATAGATACTTTTCCCCTTTTTCGAACCGTTTCGGTGCCGCCGATGCGCGCTTCTTCTGCGCCTCCCGTTTCTTTTTCTCTATCCAGCCTCGTTTCTGCGCGACGAACCTGTCGATCGTCTCACGCGGCATACGTAGCGGTGCCCGCACCAAAAGCCGTGCGTCGCGCGTCACTTCTATCGAAAGCGTCTTTCTCTTCGAACGGATTATCTTGTCTATCACGCGCCCGGTCATCCTCGTTCTTTAAAGAACCCCTGCACCCGTTACGAAATCGACACGGCCAAGGCCTCAGTCCGAATCACTTTCTGTAGTAGATCGAGTACCGCGGGCCTTTCGGGTCGATTTTTTCGACGCCCGACTGCACCTCGAGCGTGGAGCCGTCCGCGCTTATCCGTGCAAGCGTGTCCCACGACATGCCGCCGGCCAGGGTGACGTTGCTTCGAATAAGCGTCCTGCCCTGCGCATCGGTCGACGTGCTCTCGATGCTCACCGTCCCTTCATACGAGTCGCCCGTGCCGTTCGACTTGTCGTACGCCGTGTACGCTATCGTTCCGTCCGACTTTTCTGCGTATACCACCATGCCCGACCGGCCCTCGTTGTCGTACGCGTTGTTTATCCAGGTGCCGATAAGCCCCTCTCCCGTGACTCCCGTCGTAGGCTCGGCCGCAGGTTCCGCCGTCTTTTCCGGCTCTTTCGCCTGTTCCTCCTGAGAGGCTTTTGGAAGCGCGCCGACCATCGAGAACGAAACGCATCCCCATGCCAGTATAACCGCTGCAGAAAGTAACACGATCGCCGCCAAATACCCTTTCTTTTGCATATACTATTTACTCCCTTCCCTGAAGTGTATAACCAACTTCATAATACTATTATTTTTCCCGTTGGTAATTAAAAACATACCGACTTCCACATGCACAATATCGAACGGTTGTTAACGATATGAAACCGTTCTCACTGTCAGCCTGACCTTACGCAGCTTTGTTCGCAAACCGCAGGAGGGTACAAACCCTGACCCGTCTAATTATCCCGAAACTCGGACCCTACTCGAATCTGATGTTGTCGATGAACACGATCGTGGTCCAGTCCGAGTCGCCCACATCGGACACGATGAACGCGATCGAGATCGGGCTTCCAAAAGAGGAGACGTCGAGCGATTTCGTATTCCATCCCGTCCTGCCAGCTCCGTCCTCACCGTCCCCCGAAGCGAGCGTGTAATCCGCCTCGGTGAACGCGGCGGGAAGAGAGACAGGAACGCTCGGCACGGTGCCGACGATGTTCACCGAGGTAACGACTTCGGAGTGTACCCCGGACGGCCCCCTCACCGCGACGACGAACGTATCGTCGAACTCCGATCCTACCCACTCGTTGAACTCCGCGGACACGAAGTCGTAGTCGAACTTCAGTATATTCGCCGTGACCGTGATATCGCCGGTTGTAAGGATCGAGGTAGTGTAATCCAGCGCTTCATTAGAGCTTACGACCCCTCCCCCTATATAATCCTCACCGGACGATATCGCCGCCATCCATGAGCTGTCGGAAGGAGCTATCTCTCCCTGGGCGCCTCCCAACCGTATGCCGTCGCCTGAAAAGACGATCCCTGTATCACCTTGCTCGAAGCTCAGGTTGTCACCCGGCAACGCGGGGGCGGACGAACCCGCGGCTTGAAAACTCATGCCTTGCGCGTAGGCGAGTTCGTTTCCCCCGTCGTCCTGCACTCCACCTGTTGCCGGAAGATACACATCGATCCACTCGCTTAAGGGGAGGGTTCCCGAGGGTACGAACGTCACTATGGTATTTCCCGCCTGGCTCTGCCCTAAAAAGAGCTGCCCGGCAATCGGATCTCCGTTGACCTGGCGTGTCACCTGCACGCTGCTCGTGGTCACCGTCGACGCGATGAGCGCGTCGTCGAAGAAGAGCGCGATGACTGTAGCGGGATCCACCCCGGACGACATGTTCGGCGGAACGGCCTGCACCACCGAGGGTGGCGTGTCGTCGTCAGCGTCCGTGACGCCGCCGGTGCCGGTCGACGGGCACCCGGAAAAAACCAGGGCGGCCGAAAGCATGAGAATAAAAAGCCCGAAGACAACCACCATACGTCTATTCATGCGAATCCTCCTTTTCACCATCGTGTACGGGAGAGTGTATCCAATCACCCGATCGGTTATTAGTATTATACAGTATATTCAAAAAATTGCATTTTTTTCTAAAAAAATAATATTGTCACATAATTTTACCGATCGAGTGTGATAAGGGAATAAAAAGCGGCGGTCAGTCGGATTTTTTGGTGTTCCGGTGAAGCAGAAAGATAAAAAAGCAGACTGCCATCAGGAAAAATCCCGCGGTAACGAGGAAAGTATGCCGGATTCCGATGAAATCCGCGATTATCCCGGTGATCCACGGCCCTGTGAACATTCCGATGGAGTACAGCGCCTGGTGGATCCCCATGGCGGTGCTCCGCTGGCCCTGTTCTACCTTGTGGATGCTCATTCCGAGTAGGATCGGGTATACGAGCCCGAATGCGAAACCGGTCATCATGGTCCCCGCATAGATCCAGGCCAGGGAGGGGGAGAGCGCTATCACCACGATGCCGGTGAAATGGATGAGCACGCCGAAAGAGAGGATACCAAAGTGGGAGACTTTCTTCAGGATAAAGGTGTTCAGCAGGTTGGCGGCGGCGATAGATAAGATATTCAGGCTGATGAGAAGGCTCTTTATCATATCGTTCGCCCCCATATCCTGGGCGAGAATCGGCAAAAAACCCAGCGTCACCGACCATTCCGCGTAGTGGACGAAGATGCTGATGAAAGCGGGAAATACAACGTCCTTTCTTAAAAAGAGCGCCACGATCGACGCGAGTGACAACTCCCGCTTCGGGCTCCTTGACACTTTCGTGAAAACCATGATGCAGATCGCGAGGATGCCGGTGGCTGCGGCGAGATTAAACGGCAGCACGTACCCTCCCGCGCGGTTCAGCACGCCGGTGAGGCTCGTACCAACCATGCGGCCGAAGGACGAGGTAAAGGTGAGCATGGAGCTCGAGAAGATCGCCTCCTCCGGTGAAAAGAATGAGCTGAACACCACGAGAAGCGGGACCCAGGTCGCCGCGGAGATCCCGGTAAAGGCCCTGCCAACGGCGATCGCACTTAGTGATTTTCCCTTTCCCATGGCAAACGCGCCGAACGCGCCGAAGAAAAGACCTCCGATGATGAACGGCTTGCCCCATCCCGCAGCGTCGGCCGCTATTCCCACGGGCAGCCGGAATACCACCATTAGAAGCCCGTACATAGAGAGCACGAGCCCGACTTTGGAGAGGTCCGCCGTCTTTGTCTTGACGTAGGTCGGGAGCGTCGGAACATAGAGGTAGAGGGCAAGCCAGAAAAGGAATGTTACTCCGAGGAAAATGACGATCGACTTTCTATGCTCTCGCATGCTGTGTCCGGATACTCAATTGATAGATAATACACTTCATGAAACGGAAGATCAAACAGAATAATCGAATGTCACCGGCGGTTGTTGGACAAAGCGCCTGTATAGAGCTCTATTAAGCGGCAGTTCATTCCCGGTAGAACCCGGCGCTCATGAAGGTGACGACCGACCCGGTCTCGTTCTCAACCGACTGTTCATAGCCGAACAGCTCGGCCCGTTTCGCATCGACGAGCTTCAGAAAGGCGTAGATCGCGGGAACGCCGCAGACGTTTCTCGAATCGTTCTCTTTCACGATATACCCCAAAAACCCTTCCGCATCGAGGTCGGTGATATGCGCGATCATCGCCTCGTCCTTTTGTTTCGCCGACTCGAGAAACGGAGGATCGATCCTTATGTCCTGTCCGAACCGTTTTCCGAGGTGCGCGAGGTCGACGCTCGCGATGAAGCAGAGCCTGTCCTTCCTCTTCGACGCGGCATCCGCGAGCGCTTGCGTAAACTCGGCAAACTCAGGGTCCTTCCCCAAAGAGGGGACGAGATAGTCGTCCTCGCGCGACGAGCACAAAACGGGGACGATCCGTATCTTCTTTTCGGGGTACAGGTAGCGGAGAAACACCGCCTGGAACTCCACCGAGTGCTCTTGCCGGTGGGTCCACTCGTCCTCGTAAAAATCCGTGCCGCACGCGCCCTTTAACTCGCTGGTGAGCACACGGTCGCACGGGACGGCGCCGAGCGGGGTCTCGAAATCCTTGTCCGTGAGCACGAACCGCCTCGCAGTGGGCACGTGCGAGATGCCGAGCACGACGAAGGTATCGGCGCTGCTCCCGAAAGAAAGCGCGCGGTAGCTTTGCGCGAAACATCCGCCGCCCCGCTTGATATCGATATGCGGCGCTATGATTCCCGCCATCGTGCCTTCGTTTCTTTCTTCGGACGTCGACGCGGTCTCCCCCGCGCCCTCGAACAGACCGTCGAGCCTCGCCTTCAGTCCGGCCGGGTCGCCCTCGTAGGCCACGCCGGCGTGCAGCGCGGGCCTGATCTTCAGTCTTTTGAACCCGGCTATCGCGTTTTCTTTGTACTTTTCGAACCGCTCGGATTCGAGGAACAGGGCGCTGTCGAGCTTGTCGATGATCTCCCGCACCCTGGCGCTGAACAAAAGCTCCCCGAACTTCCTTGTGTAGGCCTCCTGGATGTCGAGGATCGAGTGGGAGCCGTCAAAGAGGATCACGATAAAAAAGAGCTCCCGGGGGAGAAACACGAGCTTGTCCGAGAATCCCGCCGGATCCCTGAGGCACACCGTCCCCTCTTCCGCGGGGATCGCCTCTAAAGGTCGAAGCTTCGGGTATTCCATGCTGTCGCTCATCCACCATCCCTTTGCATCGCGAATCCGTGCGCCTTTCACCCGCATGTTTTTTTACAGGCACCGGCCGTGCTTCCACTATACCCTGTACCGCCCGCGAAGCCAACAGGAAAACGCATGCCGGTGTGACCCCGTCATATTGACAAAAACGGCGGATGGTGATATCCTGCAGGGTAAAAGAGAGAGGATGGGACATACTCATGGCCGAAGGTAAGAATCACAGGGTTGCGGGGATATTGAACATCGTGTCCGGCTGTTTATCGCTGCTGGGGTTTCTCGTGCTGCTCGCCGGCATCGTGATCACGAGCAACGCCCTCGGAATTCCGGGGGTGGACGCGGTACCGGACTTCGTTTCTCTGATACTCACGATCATCGCGATCCCGACACTCGGGATCGGCGTCGTTTCTCTCGTCGGCGGCATCTTCGCGCTCCAGAAGAAAAGCTGGGGCCTTCTTTTAGCGGGCTCGATCGCCTCGGTCATAAGCTTCTTCGTCCTCGGAGTGCTCGCCATCGTTTTCACGGTAATCGCGAAGGACGAGTTCGACGGGGAATAACGGGGCGCATACTCGCGCCTGACGGAGGGGACATGAAAACCCTCATACTCTATCACTCGGAACATCACGGAAACACGAAGAAGATCGCGGACGTGATCGCGAAAACGCTCGGCGCGGAAACGGTGCCTGCGTCCGGCTTCCACTTTTCGAGTATCGACGAGTACGACCTCATCGGGTTCGGCTCCGGAATATACTACAGCAGGTTCCACGACTCGCTGTACCGTGTCGTCGAGAGCTTACCGGCCCAGAACGGGAAAAAGGCGTTTCTTTTTTCCACGACGGGGTCTAAGACCTACAGCATGTGCGCCCACGAATCGTTTAAAGCCCTTCTCGCGGACAAGGGCTTCGCTATTTCAGGCGAGTTCTCCTGCCTCGGCTTCGATACCGCGCTTTCCGAGGAGGGGATCAACAGGGGAAAACCTGACGCAGCCGACCTGAAAGCCGCGGAGAGGTTCGCGAAAGGGCTTATAAAATAGACCTTGTCGGTTGGCGATTGGCTGTTAGCGAAAACAAGGAATTGGGGTTTGGGACTTGAGGGTAGGGGTTTGGGATCCCATTTAGGCTGTATCTAGTAACCCCCAGTAAAAACTCAATACTATCTTTTCCTCAATAACCCTTCCTTAACCTTACTGAACATTCGCAAAAAGCCTTCAAAAAAATATGATGACCTTTTATTTTCCAACCACAAATCCCCAATGTCACCGCCGGCGTAGGAAGAAGCACAGTGTTTATGTCAATCAACTTGCATAAATGGAATAAATGTCTTAAAGTATAGATAATTCCGGAGTAAAATCAGCTAATAAACAGTTTTATTGACGTGTAGTATTTAATTTAGGAGTGATGAACAGCAGAAAAGAGGCCGCAGCAGGCGCTATACTTCATATATGCAGTATACTCACCCGATTAGACGTCTAGAAGAGGATATATGAATAATTGGGGCATTCCTCCCTGGCTCGAAGACGAGGTGCGCAAGCGAGATAAGACTTGCGTCTATTGTGGCGTCAAAATGGCCGAGCGGATGCCTCCACGGGGCCCTCGCAAGAATGTGGCGACGTGGGAGCACATCATTAACGATTCAAGTATCGTCACTCGTGAGAATATTGCTCGATGCTGCGTAGCGTGCAATGCTAGCAAAGGGACGAGGAAGCTCTCTGATTGGATTGAGTCGAGCTATTGTAAGAAGCGCGGCATCACTAAAAACACTGTTGCAGAGGTAGTTAAAAAGGCGTTGCGAATCGACGCCTAACAAGGCAATGAGCTCCGACTAGTTTACACTAACTGCGCTCGTGAAACCAGCGGGTTATTGCTGACCTAAGGCTTTATACTTGCATCCCGGCCCATAAGAGTCGGCGGCTTATTGATCATATTCAATAAAGAGAGGAAGAGCCTCCAGGATTATATTGCCAAAACGTACGTGGTATTTAGATAATTCCATTCAGAAATCAAGTGCCTCTCAGATCAAGCAAGCAGTGTCCTCCAACTGATAGAAACGTGGGTTGACACTTTGATATTCGGTTTTGTAGTGTCATACTGTCATCCCCCGTCCCCGAAGCCTGGATGGTCGATAAAAGCGGGACACGCGTGCTGCTCACCCACCACAAGCGGATGAACAAGTGGGTGTAGCTCGGCGGCCACACGGACGGCCACCACGACGTGCTCGAAGCCGCGCTTCGCGAGGCGCGGGAGGAGGTCGGGGATCGAGGACGTACTGCCGCTGTCCGGCGACATCTTCGATATCGACGTGCACCCCATACCGACCAGGGGCAACGAACCCGGGCATTTCCACTACGACGTCCGTTTCGCCGTCACGGTGACGGGCTCGGAAGACTACACCGTGAGCGAGGAATCCCACGGTCTCGCCTGGGTGGAGGTCGAAAGGCTCTCCGACTACACGACGGAGGAATCGATGCTCCGGATGGGGAGGAAATGGGGGGAAGAGCTTTCAGCTATTAGCGTTCAGCTTTTAGCAAAACCCTCCGTTATTGTGATCGTGCTCATATATAACAAGGCTTTCCTTCAGCGCTAACATGAAAAAGTATATTGTCTCTATCGTATTCTCTAACTGGTAATGATAGCGGTTAAGCTTCTATCTGAAACTAACGCATCAGATAGAAGCTTAACCGTTAGCCACCATTGGAGTGAATAAAAATGGAAAAGGATTTTGATCTACCTGCAGTTTTCACACCGGAAAATGAGCCCTATCTCGGATTAGAATCATTGATGTGGTT
>JAFGTF010000049.1 GCA_016934265.1 Spirochaetota bacterium | reverse complement strand
TTTAGTTTTGTTTTCTTTTTGTCCCATTTCTGTGCCTATACTAGAAAACCTCAATCCGGTTTATACAACGATTTTTAAAGTGCTATTTCCGTAATAACAGTATTCGATGTGAAAAAGAGCCTTCTTTTTTACAATACACGTTTATCCTTATCAACTAATCTAAAGAAGAACCAAAAATCATAAAAGGCGAATCGTTACGTGTCATGAGAGCGGTCCTCTGTTTCAACGGGGGATATCGATTAAAACAGCTCCCTCTCCTGCGGTGTGCCGTGTTGAATGCCGAAGTGCTCGTACGCGAGCTTTGTCGCCATCCTCCCCTTCTGTGTACGTTTCAAAAAGCCTATCTGAATGAGATAGGGCTCGTATACGTCCTCTATGGTATTCGAATCCTCGCCGATGGAAACCGCCAGTGTTTCTATTCCCACCGGACCGCCGTCGTACTTCTTTACGATTGTCTCGACAAGCCTCTTATCCATGCTGTCCAGTCCGAGATCATCGAGTCCGAGCATACACAGGCCTTTTTCTGCCATATCTTGGTCTATCCTTCCGTCCCCTTCCACTTCCGCAATATCGCGAAGCCTGCGTAGAATCCGGTTCGCAACCCGCGGCGTCCCTCTCGACCTCCCGGCGACGATTCCCGCACCGGTATCGTCGATATCGACTCCGAGTATCTTTGCCGAACGTTTTACGATATCGAATACGTCTTCTCTCGTATAGAAGTCCAACCGCTGTACGATTCCGAACCTCGACCTGAGGGGAGAGCTGAGAAGACCGGCTCGGGTGGTTGCTCCGACGAGGGTGAACGGTTTCAGATTGATCTTGATCGACTTCGCACCGGGCCCCTGCCCGACCATGATATCGATCCTGTAATCCTCGAGAGCGGGATACAAAACTTCCTCCAAGATCGGCTTGAGCCGGTGGATTTCGTCTATGAAAAGGACATCGCGCTCCTCAAGCGAGGTAAGTATCGCCGCAAGATCGCCCGGCCGCTCGATTGCCGGGGCCGATGTCGCCTTCAGGCCCACACCCAGCTCATTCGAGATGATGACCCCGAGAGTCGTCTTGCCCAGCCCCGGCGGCCCGTATAGAAGCACATGATCAAGGCTTTCTTTGCGTTTCTGTGCCGCCTTGACGTATATCCCGAGCTGCCGTTTCAACGCCTTCTGGCCTATGAATCCGGAAAAGCTCGCAGGACGGAGGGAGCCCTCGTCACCATCAAGCGCGATCCGTTTGGGTGTCAGGATTCTATCGTTTTCCTGCATGTTTTAAAGACCCCGTGGTATTCAGGAGAGATTCTTGAGCGCCAGCTCGACGATCTTTCCGACGTCCGCAAGCTGCGGATGGAGCTCTAAAGCCTTCTCCACGGCCTGTTTCGACTCTCCCCTTGTGAATCCGAGCGCCTCCAGCGCGGAAACCGCTTCGGTGTATGCCGACACTCCCGCACGAGCCGTGACCTCGAACGATTCTTTCAGTTTTTCCTTGAGCTCGAGGATTATCTGCTGCGACTTCTTCTTGCCGATTCCGGACAGCTGCATGAGAAAACCGCTGTCCTCATGCACTACGGCATGCACGATATCCGAAACCTTCGATGCGCCGAGAATCTTTATCGCCTGTTTCGGTCCTATACCGCTCACCGTAATAAGCATATCGAAAAGAAGTCGTTCCTCCCCATGCAGGAAGCCGTAGAGATCCAGAGTGTCCTCCCTGTGTATGAGCCTCGTATGCAGGAGCACTTCCCCGGTATCGTTCGCGGATGTCGCCGACACGGATGTCGCCGACAACTGCGACAGTGTGTTCTTCGAACAGTATACGACGTACCCGATCCCCTGTACGTCGATGATGCATCTGTCGCTTTGCGTTTCCTTCAGTATGCCTCGAAGATATCCGATCATTATTCCGTTTTTCGCCTTTTCGTATCAGAACGTGCGGTCCGGCCGGAGACAGACCGCTATAATCTCGCAAACATGAACGCTTCGCAGATCGCTACTGCGAGCGCATCCGATGCGTGATCCGGTTTCGGAGGATTCTCGAGATTAAGCATTCTGGCGACCATGCTCTGAATCTGGTTCTTCTTCGCCTTTCCGTTACCCGATATCGTCTGCTTGACTTCCAGCGGTGTATAACGCGAGAGTGTAAGCCCCTGCCTGCATACGGCGAGGCTCACGACCCCTATCGCCTCGGACACCTGAACGAGGGACTTTATGTTCTTGCTGTAGAAGATCGTCTCGGTCGCCGCCCTGTCGGGACGGGCATCCCGTATGATGCGTTCGACGCCGTCGAATATGGATTTCAGACGCCTCTCTAGTATCTGCCCCGGCGGAGTCGTAATGACGCCGTAATCGACAAGCCGCATGACCCCGTCTTTCTCACCGCACCGGATAACACCGTAGCCCGTGGATGCAACTCCAGGATCTATACCGAGTATCGTCAAATTTCAACCCTTGTGTAGCTTCGATAAGCGCGGTTTCGGGATGCTACCGGTCTTCTATCGCTTCCAGTATCTCTTCCGGAATGTCGAAATTGGCGGCCACGTTCTGTACGTCGTCTATGTCGTCGAGCTTCTCCATAAGGCTCAATATCTTTCCCGCGTGCTTCTCATCGAGCTTAACGGTCGTTTTCGGTACCCGCATCACGTCGCCCATCACGATTTCGATACCCTTTTCGGTGAACGCGCCGCGAACCCCTTCAAAGTCCTCAGGCTCGGTTGTGACCTCCCAAAGGTCGTTTTCCTTCCTGATGTCCAGCGCTCCCGCATCCAGCGCGATCTCCATGACGGTGTTTTCGTCATACTTTTCAGCACTCAGAGTAATGATGCCCTTAGTTTCGAATATCCATGCCACGCATCCGTTTTCACCGAGGTTCCCGCCGTTTTTGGTGAGAATATTTCGTATTTCCGCGGTCGTCCTGTTCCGGTTGTCCGTCATCGTATCGATCATTATCGCCACGCCGGCCGGTCCGTAACCCTCATATACGACCTCCTCGAGGTTATATCCTTCGATCTCCCCGGTCCCCTTCTTGATCGCCTTCTCGATATTGTCCTTGGGCATGTTTGCTTCCTTCGCCTTGGCGATTATCGTTCGGAGCCTCGGATTCATATCGGGGTCGCCCCCGCCTTCTCTCGCAGCAACGGTAATTTCACGGATGATTTTCGTGAATATTTTCCCCCTTTTTGCGTCCATCGCACCCTTCTTGTGTCGGATGGAGTGCCATTTACTGTGTCCGGACATATGACCTCCAGAAATAATGTGCTAAAACATCATTCACACAATGAGGCACGCGTCATGACGCCCGCATTCTAACGCGCGCTATAATGCGCCCCTTCACCCTCCCCCAGGAAGGGGAATCCGTTTGTCCAGGTAACGTGTGGATTACGCGAATAGAAATTAATATAATGTGCGTTATAAATCAATATACTCTCGTTCTGTCATCGAGGCTTCAGGCCGCTCCGTGTCTTTCCCGGTCACGGTAGATCTCCCTGAGCCTGTTGAAGAACCGTATGGACGCAGGTCTCAGGTAATCAGGATATGTCCATTCCCACGCTTCGAAACTGTCTCTTCTGTATCGAAGCGTTACCTCGGCGAATATACCGTCGCGTAGGTAGATACGATGCTGAAAGTTCTTCGTCGTGGGGAGTACCACTTTCGCGGACGTCAGGTAGCCGGGGTCGATATTGACGTTTCTGCCCTCGCGTTCGCTGAACCGTTCGCGTTCGATATCGACGGTCGCACGCTTTATATCGACGATCAGCTCCTTTTCAATAAAACGATCGAATCCGACGAAAACCCGGGTAAGGCCTTCACCCATCTCCGCTTTGTAATAATCGGTTTCCGTAAAAACGAACGGCTCCGATTTCAGGATGATCCGGCCGAACTCGCGTTCCAGTGTTTCTGCGACCTCTTTTTCATCCGCCCGTCCGTTCAGAAGAAGGCCGCAGAAAAGTATAGCTCTTGTGGGCCGCATTCGATCCTCCATGAAATGCAGCGTTTCAAACGCCGCGCAAGGGGAATTCGCCGACGACCGTGTAAAAGGCCCCCTGTCTCGTAAGGGTCGAGCTGTACAGGGTAACATGCGTTACTTCAAAGCCGCCGAACCGCTCGCCGCCCCGTTCACGAAAAGAGTCGATCGTTCTCTGCCGGGGTCTGTTCTTCACCCTTCCGAGGGTGAGGTGCGGGGAATATTCCCTGTCGTCACTATTCACCCGGAGACCCGATTCCTTTACACGGTCTCTGATTCCCTCGAATATCCGTTTCAGCCCCCCATCTTCGTCCGAAACGCCGGCCCAGAGAACCCGCGGAGAGAAAAGAGACGGAAAGCCGCCGAGCCCCTCGAGACGGACGGTGAACGCCCCGACTCCTGCAGCCGCTTCCCGGACCGACTCCTTTACCTTCTTTTCAGTTTCGCCGTCGGTCTCTCCGAAAAAATACAATGTTACATGCATATTCTGCGGATCGACCCATTTGATGCCGGGATCGATCTTCCTGAAACCCTGCAGCAGTCGTGCCAGTTCACGTCGTACCGGTTCGCTTATGTCCGCCGCAGCAAATATTCTCATCTCACCCGTCTCATTTCTCGTGTCTTTTCGTCTGAGCACCCACGCTTCGATGATACCGGCTGTCACCCGCCTGCTCTGAGCCGCTTATGAAGCATATAGAGCGCGTGAATCACGCTCCTGTACCGCACGATCTCCCTGTCGCCCGAAAACCTGTATTCACCGACGTCCGGCCCTCCCTCTTTAGTAAAAACACAGATGCAGACGGTTCCCACCGGTTTCTTTTCGGTTCCACCCCCCGGCCCTGCGATACCGGTAACGGATATCGAAAAGTCAGAGCCGAAACGGTCGCATACCCCCCGCGCCATCTCCACCGCCGTCTGTACGCTCACCGCCCCCCTTCGTTTCAAGGTGTCCGGTGAAACTCCAAGCAGTTTTATTTTCTCTTCGTTGCCATATGCGACGACGCCGCCGAGGAAATAGGCGGACGATCCCGCCGGGTCGGTAATCGTCCCCGCAAGGTAGCCGGCCGTGCAGGACTCCGCGACGCTGAGCGTGAGCCGCCGTGCCTTGAGACGCTCGCCGACGGCCTCGGTAAGCGTTTTCTCGTTGGTCGAAACGAGATATTCGTCGAGCGTTCGGATGATCTCCCCGGCACACCGTCCTGTATCGGTCTGTCTCGATTCCAGCAGGACCCGCGTGATCCCGTATCCCGCCCTCGTTCCGTAGGAGACGCCCGGGAACCTCGAGACGATTCGAGCCACCTCCCGGTCGAGTGTATACTCCGGTATGGCGGCGAAGGTTAAAACCGAGGAATCGTATTTCGTATCGAAAATACCTGCAGCCTCAAGCAACGGAAGCACCTCGCTTTTAAACATCTCCTTCATCTCCTTCGGTACTCCCGGCAGGCAGAAGATACTCCGTCCACCCGCTTCCACCCGGAATCCATAGGCGAGCCCCAACCGGTTTTCAAGAAGCACGCCTCCTTTCGGACAGGCCGCCTGCATGCTGTCCGCTTCGGTGAAAGGCTTATTTTTTCCCATATACCATTGCTTTAGCTTCCGTTTTCCGTTCTCGTCCATGAAGAGCGGGCGATCGATCGCCCTGCTCACTATCCCGCGCGTGAGATCGTCTCCGGTACCCCCGAGCCCCCCGGTTATGATAATCACTCCCGGCTTTTCAATGATTTCAGGCAGTAATCCCGATGCTATATCGGGATCGTCGGGCAGCTCGACGACCGTCTCGACCGTCGCTCCGCGTCGTGTGACTGCATCGGCGATATACTGCGCGTTCGTGTTCAGAATCTCTCCCCTGGTGAGCTCTCCACCGATGCTGATTATCCGTATGTTGTTCATTATATCGATCCCGTTTCGGAAAGATGTTTCCAGCTTTTAAGATCCTCATGAAAGTGGTGCCGGTAGAGAAATCGTATAAGCTGCCTGAGGTTCGAAAGCGTGCCGGGGCTCATAACGATCCTTCTTGCATCGTCGAGGGGCGAGTCTTGTGCCCACTTTACGAATCTCAGCACCGACGGCTCCACCCGCATCGAATTCGTCCTCATGCACCCGCTGCAGAGCGGGAAACCGTCCCCCGTATCCGCGTATGCCTGTTCCGGCCGTACCGTCGCGCCGCACGAGTCGCATGTCTCCGTCTGCTGCCGGTAACCCATTTCCGTAAGAAATTTGAATTCGTACATGGAGAGAAGATAGATCGCCTTCTTTACCGGTATCGCGTTCAGGATACCGAGGCAGCCCGATAGAAGCCGGTAGAGACCGTGCTCGTCGCTTCCGGTCTCGACGAAACGGACCACCGGTTCTATGACGGCGCTTGCGGCCATGAACTTGTACAGGTCGTCCCTGATGCCGTCGTTATGGTGTATCGCATCCGCGTCCCGAATCGTATAGAGGGTACCCTCGCCCTTTCTGTAAAGCTGAAGCCTGACATGAGAGAAGGGTTCGAGCGTGCTTCCGAACTTGCTTTTCGTTTTCCGGACACCGAATGCGCTCGCCTCTATCTTTCCGAAGCTTGCGGTAAGGATACGTACTATCTTGTGCCCCTCTCCGAACCTATTTGAGGCGAGGACGATCCCGTCAGTTTTGGTGAGCCTTGATTCCAATGAATTACTGCTGCCCGTTAGGTTTCTTCGAACTTTCGAGACCGGCAAGATTAACCCATATCTTCTTGATACGCCTGCCTTCCATTCTCTCTATCTTGAATTCGATACCGTCCCTGCTGATTTTGTCCTGCTCGTTCGGAACCTTGCCGAACAGGTTGAAAACGTATCCCCCGACGGTTTCAGTCCCCTCGGATGAGATCCCGATGCCCAGTGCCTCGTTCAGATCCGCTATCAGCGTCCGTGCGTCGCAAATATACGCTTCCTGTGAGACCTTCTTGATCTCCTCCTCCTCGTGATCGTACTCGTCCTGGATCTCGCCGACGATTTCCTCGATTATGTTCTCCAAACATACGATGCCGGCCATTCCGCCGTATTCGTCCACCACGACGGCGATGTGCATCTTTCTTTTCAAAAACTCCTTTAAAAGCTCTGCGATCATCTTTCCCTCGGGAACGAACATTACCGGTCTCAGAAGTTTTTTGATGTCGATGCCGTTTTGAACCTTCGCCAGGTTCGGCAGAAGGTCTTTCGCATGTAGAAAACCTATCACGTTATCGATCGTATCCTCGTATACCGGTATTCTCGAGTGTCCGCTCTCGATCACCACTTTCACTATCTCTTCGAAGGACTCCGTCACCGATATGGCGGCAACGTCCGTCCTGGGAATCATGATCGCCCGGACCATGGTCTCTCCGAGCCCGAAGACCCCCCGGATCATCTCGCGCTCTTCCTTTTCCATATCGGGATTGCTCTCGTAGATCATCTCTTCGATCTTGTTTGAATTCTTTTTGAATAGCCTGAACTTCATCGAGCCCGTTTAAACCCCCGTGACTATCTTTTTGGTTATCGCATCCATTTCCTGCTTCTGTACCCCGTTCCGATGGTCGTATCCCAAAAGATGAAGGAGCCCGTGGACGAACAGGAGAATTAGTTCCTGTTCGAGTCCGGTGCCGAGCTCCGCAGCCTGCCGTTCGGCGGTATCGACCGATATGACGATATCCCCCACTGCGGCGTCCTGGTTGACGAGAATTTCACCCTCCCTCATCGGGAAGGCGAGGACATCGGTGGGACCTGTGCGCTTCGTATACCTCTCGTTCAGCTTCGTGATAAACGGGTCGTTGCATATGACGAGAGATATATCACCCTCCTCCGCTTTTGTCAGAGCGAAGGTTGACCTCGCGATCTTTTCCAGCTTCCCCCGTGAGACGGCAAGCCTTCTTTTTTCTTCTCTCACCTGCAGCGTAAATGACAACTTACCTGCGACCCTCTTTCAGCTCATCTATTTGCTTGTCATCCGGATATTCTATCCGCGTATGAAAGACACCGGTAAGGTATCTTCTGAACGCAATCGATATCTTGATAAGCCCACGCAGTGTCAGCGCACTCTCGTTGAGCTCCCTCTCGCGGAACTTGCTCTCCACGATCTCCGTGACCATCTCCTCGATCCGCTTCGCAGAGGGTTTCTTCAAAATCCTCGACGCGGCTTCGACCGTGTCTGCAAGCATCACGATGGCGGCCTCCCGGGTCTGAGGTTTGGGACCCTGGTACTTGAAATCCTGCTGCTTTACCTCCTGCCTGTCCATATACTTCAGGGCCTGATGGTAGAAATATTTCATGAGCGAGGTCCCATGGTGCTGGGCGATGATGTCGATAACCTCCGCGGGTAGCTTCATCTGTTTCGCCATATCGACTCCCATTTTCACATGCGCTTTCAGGATGGAGTTGGAGAGCGACGGCTTGAT
>JAFGTF010000048.1 GCA_016934265.1 Spirochaetota bacterium | reverse complement strand
TGGGGAAACCAGATCAGGTCCTACGTGTTTCAGCCGTATACACTCGTCAAGGATCAAAGGACCGGCGTAGAAATCGGGAATGTGGAAGGGGTGATGAACGGCGACATAGACCGGTTCATCGACGCGGCGCTGAAAGCACAGGCGCACTGAATCCGTCGATGTATCGGCCAACCGGCAGTGCCGCCGCATCGAACGGTACTGCGAATCGCATGCATCCGTACGAGCAAAAGCAAAATATCGCACGTAAGGATTTCGCAATGAAAAAGGCACGGCTTTTTATCATACTGCTGCTTTGCTGCGCTGCTCCCGCATTTGCCGATTTCAACCCCTTCACACAGAAACGGATAGTAATCGGATCGTTCAAAAACAACGGCGATCCCCAGTACGATTACCTCGGGCTGATACTCGAGAACAGCATCTACGAATACGCCCTTTTTATCCCCTTTCTTACCCTCACCGACAGGGAGCGGGCATCGCTGCTTGGGATAGCCGGCGATGAGAAATACGCGGCTGCGTACGAGGAGGCCGGCGGCAGGCTGGGCTTTCGACTTCTGCCGGTCGTCGAAAGGGGAGAGGCGGACGCCGCCGTCGCACCCGGCAGCGTATTCATCGGCGGCGGCTACGAGGTTTCTCAAGACGAAGCGGTCATCCTCTCGATAGAGGCGATACACGGAACTGATAAAAGCACCTATGCCCACCATGAAGCAGCTTCGTCACTCTACGATATCGTTTACCGTCCGGAAACCTACCTCGTCGACTTCTTTAAGAAATTCCTTCGCTACAAGACACACCTCGTCCGGTTTATCGTGGAACCGGAAGATTCTCTTCTCTTCATAGACGGCACGCTGCTCGGTATCGGATCCAAAGAGGGCGTGCTGCTCACTCCGGGCGCACACCGTGTCCGGGTCTCGAAAAACGGCTTTAAAAGCTTCGACCACCTTGTTCAGGTGCGCGAGGACCGGATCACAATCCACGCCGCGCTGCAAAGAGAGGAAACAAAAGAGCCTTTCTTTTTCCCCGTCTCGCAAGACGGCGCCAGAATATACGCCGGTGCGCGCTACCTCGGAACGTCGCCCGACAGCGTGACCGTTTCGGAAAGCGACCGTACCGTCACCTTCATCAAAGAGGGATACATAAATCGCACCGTGACCGTAAAAGAGATCGAGGAGAAACCGGCGTATGAAATCCCGCTTTTGTCCGGCGAGATGAAAACTTCGGTCATCGAACAGGCCCTTCGCCATAAAAATGGATCCGAGACCCTGTACTACACGGGGCTCGGCATGACGGGGCTCAGCATACTGTTCGGCATAGGAAAAACCGCCTATCAGCAGCAGGCGGACCTGTATAAAAGCTCGAACGAGGCCCGGCACAGCGAGTCTCTCCAGGCGGCCGATACGCTCGGCTACCTCACCGCCGCGTCCGTAACCGTCACCGCCGGCGTTTTTATCTTTGCCTTCATCGAAATGCTGAAATATTTTGATCTCTACTATGAAGGGCAATACGACCTTATCAGGGGAGAGGTTCGTTTTTAAGGTGAAACTCAACATACAGATCGGCAAACGGCTGGGAGGCGTCTTCTCCAAAAAGGCCGAAAAAAAAGACGAGATCATACCGGAAATCGAGGAGATACTGATCACCTCCGACTTCGGCGTGGAATTTACACAGCAGATCATCTCGGAACTCGAGAAACGGGTCGGCGCATACGAGAGAGAGGAAGTGCTCGCCGTGCTGCGGGAGATCTTGAAGGAACGAATCTCTCTCGCGTCTCGCGCACCGCAGCCTGCACAAGACTCTCGTATGACGGTCCATCTCGTCTTCGGCGTCAACGGCACCGGTAAGACGACCTCGATCGGGAAACTCGCCTTCAGGCTGAAAAAAGAAAAAAGGAGGGTGCTCATCGCCGCGGCTGATACCTTCAGGGACGCGGCGATCGAACAGCTTTCCGAGTGGGCCCGCCGGGCCGACGTTCCAGTCATACGGCAGGGCCAGGGGGCGGACCCGGGCGCAGTCGTCTACGATGCGATCGACGCCGCATACTCCCGGAAGGTCAACGACCTCATCGTCGACACCGCCGGACGGCTCCATAACAAGGAACGGCTCATGGAAGAGCTGAAGAAGATATCGAAGATACTGGATAAAAAGGCCCCCGGGGAGACGCAAAATAGACTTCTCGTCCTCGACGCGACCACGGGTCAGAACGCCATCGAACAGGCCCGCCAATTCAACGAGTATACGGGTGTGGACGGCATTATTCTTACGAAGCTCGACTCTTCGGCCAAGGGCGGCGTCGCGTGTACCGTGTCCGGCATGCTCGGCGTGCCGATACTCTGGGCGGGAACGGGGGAAAAAATAGAAGACCTTGTTTCTTTCAATATCGATGAGTATATTGATATACTGCTTTCATAGCAGGGTATGAACGACTGCGAGGAGCGGCATATGGACAGATTCGAGCTTATTTCGAGGCTGAAACAGAAAAGCACAGAACGAATCGTACTGCTCGTGCTCGACGGACTCGGCGGGCTGCCGGTTGGAGGCAAGACCGAGCTCGAGGCCGCTAAAACCCCGAATCTCGACAGGCTCGCCGGCATGTCCGAGACCGGGCTCATGGTTCCCATACTGCGTGGCATTACACCGGGCAGCGGACCGGGACATCTCGCACTCTTCGGATACGATCCGCTCACGTACCTTATCGGAAGGGGGATCCTCTCCGCACTCGGCGTGAAGTTTCCGGTCCGGCAGGGAGACCTCGCGGCCCGGGTAAACTTCGCAACGGTCGACGCCGATGGGAATGTCTCAGACCGGAGGGCCGGAAGGATAAAAGACGAGGTAAACCGCCGGATGTGCGAGATGATCCGAACAATCGAAATCCCCGGGGCCGAATTCTTCATTGAAACGGAAAAGGAGCACAGGGCGGCCCTCATATTCAGGGGACGTCAATTCTCCGATCAGATCACAGAAACCGATCCGCAGCGTACCGGGGTGCCGCCGCTTGCGGTCGAACCGCTCGATAATTCCGAAGCGGCGAAAAAAACCGCCTCCATGCTGAACGGGTTCCTCGGCGGCGTGAGAAAAACATTAAAAGACCAGCATCCGGCGAACATGATCCTGCTTCGGGGATTCGCCCTTCATACCGCAATACCGGGCTTCGAGGAGGTCTACGGCCTCAACGCATGCGCCGTGGCCGGATACCCGATGTACAAGGGACTGGCGAGCCTCGTGGGTATGAGCGTCATCGAAACCGAAAGCGGCGTCGCGCCGCAGTTCGCAAAGCTCGCCGAAGTTTGGGAAGAGTACGACTTCTTCTTCGTTCATATCAAGTACACGGACAGCGCGGGCGAAGACGGCGACTACGAGCGCAAGGTGTCCGTTATCGAGGAGGTCGACAGGAATATTTCCACGATTCTCGACCTCAAACCGAGCGTTCTGGCTGTTACGGCCGACCATTCCACGCCCGCCTCATATAAAGCCCACTCATGGCACCCCGTTCCGCTTCTCTTACACTCGAAGTGGGCGCGCTGTAAAGCGGGAACGCGATTCTGTGAAACCGACCTCGCAAGCGGCACGCTCAGTACGATACAGAGCCTCGACCTCATGCCGCTTGTCATGGCCCATTCGGGCAGGCTTGCCAAGTTCGGCGCGTAACGGGCCGGTAACACCGCTTTCGTATGAATCAGCAAAATAACGGTACATTTCTACCCGCTGCCAATAAAATTTCAAAAAAAATAAATGTTAATAGTTGACCGGATATGCTATTCGTATTATTATTGTCAATAATACTTAGAATATTTATCATTATTGAATGCAAAAGGAGGCGTATAAATTGCCCGAAAAAATATACACCACATATCAGATCGGCAAGTTCTGTCAGGTCAACATCCGTACGGTAATCCGATGGATAGAAACCGGCAAGCTGAAAGCATATGCGACTCCGGGCGGCCATAGAAGGGTCAAATGGAGCGATCTTATCAACTTCCTCACGCAGAACCGGATGCCTATACCGCGAGAACTTGAAGAGGCGAAGCGGAAGAAGATCCTCGTCGTCGACGACGATCCCGATTTTCTCGATATCGTCACGAAAATCCTTCAGAAGGTCCCTGAAGTCGAAATCAAGACAACGTCGTCCGGATTCGATGCGGGCGTACTCGTCGCGGAGTGGAACCCGGACCTGATACTGCTCGATTTCATTATGCCCGATCTAGACGGTTTCGAGGTCACGAGGAAAATCAGGGGAAATCCCCGTCTCAAGAAGATACCCATCATAGCCGTTACCTCGATTACGGATCCCGAAGAGCTTGAGAAGGTGAAAACATCCGGGGTGGATACCCTTGTGACGAAACCGATTGAAAGCGAGAGCTTTCTGAAAAAAGTCGACCGATTCATAATTACGACTAGCCATAACTACTAAACGATCGGGACTTTCAGACTATGGCAAAGCTTTCTTTCGAACAGGGCCGTGTCGTAATTTTTTCCCACATCCGCAGAGTGGAGACGATCGATCGGGCCAAACGGCGCGCCGCAACAGTGTCTGCATATACCCTGAGACAAAAAACCGATAAAAACGGATACCCGGGCCCGGCCGTCAGGACAAAACCGTTTATTACGGAGCGGTTATGAAGAAAACGGATGTCGAGCTCATAAAGGGAGATATTACGGAAAGGGAAAACGACGGCATAATAAATACCTCGAACGATATGCTGATCCTCGGATCCGGACTCGGCGGCGCGATCAAATCAAAGGGGGGACCCTCGATCGCCGTTGAATGCGCGAAACTCGGTACGATAAAGGTCGGCGACGCCGTGGTGACAAAGGCGGGTAAACTCAAAGCGGAGTATATAATCCACGCAGCCCTGACGGAGTTCGACGGTCCAATTCTCGAAGAGAATATCGTCACGTCACTGAGACGAAGCCTGGCGCTTGCAAACAAGTACAAGATGAAAAGCATCGCGATTCCCGATATGAGCGAGGGAATCGTCCGTTTTCCCCCAGCAAAGTGCGCCCGGATCATATTCGAGGAACTGAATGAATTTCTACGGACTAAAAATCGGTCTCTCGAGAGGGTGGAGATCGTCGTCTGGGATATCGAGACCTATCGAATATACAAAGAGACGTACGAGGAACTATACAAACAGAAGTCGTAGGGTACCGAATGAACTATATCCTCTTCTCCATAGGGTTCGCAGTTTTAGCTCTCCTCTTTCTCTTCGTCTATTTCAAGCTTTTCAGGAAACCGAAGAAGCTGCAGCGGATATGGGACCAGATACAGGCAGGTGATATAAAAAATTCGATCCGGAATCTCAAAACGATCATCTACAAACAGGGCGGCTCGGTGGACGCCCATTTTTTGCTCGCGGAATGCTATAGAAGAGACCAAAACTTCTCGCTCGCGGTAGTGGAATACAGATTCTGCCTGAAACTGAAAAAGAAACCGTTCCTTACCAGCCTCAGGGGGGTGCGTGAAGGTCTCGTCGAATGTCTGCTGTCGTTGAACAAGGACAACGACGCCCTCACCGAGCTCATGGAGCTCGAACGCCAGGAGCCTAAAAACGACAAGTACCTCTTCGCCATTGCCAAGATCTTTTACAAGAAACAGAACCTCGAGCAGGCGGTCACCTACCTCGACCGCACGATAAAGGCGAACTCGTCACACGAGGAGGCGTTGAGTTATCTCGGAATGATCATGTATCATGCGAATCAGATCAAGGAGGCGGTCGCCTACCTCACGAAAGCGGTGAGACAAAATCCGAGGAATTTCCGTGCATACTACTATCTCGGGCGGCTGTATATGGACGGGAGGGACTTCGGAAAAGCGATCACCTACTTCGAAGCCTCGCAACGGTCGCCCGAGTACCGTATCCGCGCGTACCTCCAGAAGGGGACCTGCTACCGTGAGCTCGATGAGATATCAAGCGCAATCGACGAATACAAGAAGGGCATCGCCGCCGCCACCGGCAAGGAGCAGGACCTGCTGCTTTTAACGAAGTACATGCTGGCCTATCTCTATGAATCGAGGGGAAAGCTGGCCGAAGCCATAGAACAGTGGGAAGGGATCAACCGGATCAATTCTTCCTACAAGGACGTTCCCGCCAAGCTGACCCAGTATCAGGACCTGCGCGCGGACGACAACATGAAAGACTTCCTCGTAAGCCCTCTGCCCGTGTTCGAGGGGATCTGTCTCGATATCGTCAAACACCTAGGGTACGATGTAACGGACATGAAGCATGTGAAGGTCAGTATAACGAACATCCTCGCCTCACCGAAGGCCTCGATGATGCGAAACGTCAAACGTCAGCGTGTATACGTAAAAATTTACAGGGACGCGATCTCTCTCGGCCTCAACGTGGTCAAGAAGCTCTTGGAAGAGGCACGGACACTCCACTGTCAGAAAGCGATCTGCGTGTCACCGATGAGCTTCAGGCCCGAGGCAGTCGAGTTCTCAATGACGAGACAGATCGAGCTCATCGGCGGCGACGATCTTGCGAAAATTCTCGCCGAAATCAAGAGCTCATGATACCGTCACGATGTTCCTCCCCACACGGCATTCCCCGATCCTGCAAAACCGTACCGGGACTTAAAAAGTCCAAGGAGAATCAAGGCACAGCACGTGCGTGCCCGCCTGAATACTCCTTCTGAAACAAAACGGCGTCATTTCCCGGCTGTCCGGTGACTGCAGGCATCACATGTTCGGACACGCCTCACCCTTCTTTCGCACGCCCTGTTTTTTCACGACGATTTGCGCGGACTCTTTAGCCGGAACGCCCGTTTCGCATTTTCCATCGTCTCTTGCGCGACGGCTTCCACGCACACCCCCCTTATGTCGGCGATGAACGAGGCGACTATCGCCACATTCGCCGGCTCGTTCGTCGTCCCCCTCCTCCCCTCGGGCGGGAGATAGGGGGAATCCGTCTCTATCACATACCTGTCGGACTGCACCATGCGCGCCGTCTCCCGTACCCCTTCCGCCCGTTTGTAGGTGATGTTCCCCGCAAAAGACAGCGTGCATCCGAGATCGAGCAGCCTACAGGCGACCTCGGGACCTGACGAGAAGCAGTGAATGATCGCGCCGCACCGCGGCATACGGCGTTCGAGCAGCCCGACGAGGTCGTCGTCCGCATCGCGGGAGTGTACGACTACGGGCAGCCCGATATCGTCGGCGACCCCGATCTGATCGGCGAACAGGCTTTTCTGCTCATCTTTCGTACCGTACCCGTGATGGTAGTCGAGGCCGCACTCGCCTACGGCCACAACCCGGGGATCCGCACAACACTGCTCTCTCAGGACGTCCATATCCCGCGAGGTCCTCTTCTGCGCAAAGTAGGGCGGAATTCCCGCAGAGAGGTAAAAGTCGACCGGAAACATGCAAGAAAGCCGTTTGACGAGGTCACAACGTGTAAGAAAATCATCCAATCCTGTCGATATATCTATAACAAAGGAGACCTTTTTCTCCATCGCATTCTCGATAATACCGTCAATATCGGTATTATTTTGTTCGATGCAGCGAAGATGGCAGTGAGTATCTGCAAACATAGGGTTGACCCCTTAAGAAAATAGTTGACTTTATATAACGAAATGGTAAGATTAGTAGATCAACCGTCAAGAGGATACTATAGGTGTCAGAATACAAGAAGCTTGAGAAGCGGTTCGTAACATACCTGAAATCGTATCTCACGGTCTTTAAGCGATGGATTATATATCTGTATAAACGGACGGTACAGAAGGGGAAGGACAAGCTCACCGTCATGCTCATTCCCCACTCCGAGAAGAAGATATTCAACTTTCAGATCTCGATCTTCACGATATGCTTCCTCGTCATACTGCTTTCAGGCATAGTAATCACCTTTTTCATATCCACCTCACGATACACGCTTACGAAAAAGGAGATGGAAAAACTCGTCAGCGCACAGGAGGGTAATGTAAGCGCCCTTCGTACGTTCGAAGACGAGATAGAAAACCTCGACAAGGTAGTCGCCGACTACAAGACAGACATCAAGGATATTATTAAAATACTCGGCGCGAGTCAATCCGAAAACATCTTCGGCATGGGCGGCCCCGAGACGGAGATAAAAAACCTTTCGGAAATCATGGGTTTGAAGACGAAGTCGAGCTATGAGGATGAAATAGAGACAATACGGAGGATCAACGCCGATATCGTCGCAAGCGAGAGGGTGTTGGAGAACTTCAAGAAGTTTCTCGCAGCGAGAGAGGAAATAATCAAAAAAATCCCGAACAACTGGCCCCTCATCGGAGGAGGTTTCATCACCTCCCCCTTCGGTATGAGACGGTCTCCGTTTACCGGCAAGCTGGCAATGCATCAGGGAGTCGACATAAGCTGGTGGCCGGGTGCGCCGGTACGGGCGACCGCAGACGGCGTCGTCGTATTCGCCGGTATGAAGGGTGGATACGGAAGAACCGTCCAGATCCAGCACGAGTACGGTTTTCAGACCCTCTACGCACACTGCTCCAGCCTCCGTGTTTATGAGGGACAAAAGGTACAAAAGGGGGAGATCGTCGCCTTTTTAGGAAGAACCGGACGGGCGACCGGTTTTCACCTTCATTACGAAGTGAGAATCGGCACAAAGGCCGTTGATCCAATGATATTCATGACAACTCAGTTTTAAGTTCCCTTTTGTCTCTGTAATAAAACCTGTTATATTATAGTACAATGGATTATACGGACGCTATTCTACCTAGATGCGGAAGCAGTGTAAAAAATGAGTGAACAATACCACAACACGCATGATGATGCGTATGTAAACAGCATTATCGGGGAAGGCACGACGCTACGGGGAGAGTTCGAGCTCGACGGCCTTTTACGGATAGACGGCGTCTTTTTCGGCAAAGTAGTAACAAACGGGAAGGTCTTGGTAGGTAAAAACGGCAGGGCTGAGTGTGATATCATCGCAGGTACCGTCGTAATAGGCGGAAAGGTAAAGGGCGAAGTAATAGCGACCGAAAGAATAACCCTCTTATCCACAGGAGAATTGATCGGCACCATAAGGACCCCGCGTCTCATCATCGAAGAGGGGGTGGTGTTCGACGGAACCTGTGAAATAATAGAGGATAAAAATAAATTAGAGAAGCTCAAAATGAAGCGTCTCGGACAAAACCGCCCTGACAATGACACCGCCGTTTCTGTACCGCCCCCTGTTTCGAACGGTAAAAGCGATGAGGCGGCAACTATGAAAAGACCACTTCAAGAAAGTAGAGTCAAGTAGGCAGTTGCCCGGTACTCAGCAATTCGCCGCACGATACCACCTTCCCGATCAGATAAACCAGGAAATTCCTTTTGTCACACTTGAAAGACGGTTTTTTCATAGCATTTGAAGGCCCCGACGGATCCGGAAAGTCGACACAGGCCCTCATTCTCTCCCGAAGGCTTTGCGAAGACGGGTACGACAGTATCGTCACAGAAGAACCGGGCGGCACCGAAATAGGCGCTCTGCTGCGAGATATCATTCTCAATCCCGAACGCCCGATCTCCGAGAGAACGGAGCTCTTCCTATTCCTCGCGGACCGGGCCGAGCATGTAGAAAAGGTTGTCAAACCCGCACTACAGAAGGGATCCATAGTCGTCACCTCCCGCTATCTTTTTTCCACCCTCGTATATCAGGGTTCGGCAAGAAAGCTGTACCCGTATAAAGAACTCTACGCACTCAACCGTTTCGCAGTCGACGATATACTGCCCGACATCGTGTTCTGCCTCGACGTCGCTCCTGAGGAGGGGCTTTTAAAAGCGACGAACAACTCAAAGGACTTTGAGGGCGGAGACCGAATCGAGCGTGAAGGCCTCAAACTCCAGCGAAAGGTACGGGAGAGCTATCTCGCCCTCGCGAGAAAAGACAGAAGGCGGTGGGTGGTCATTCAACCGTCGTCGAGCATCGAAGAGATCAGTACCCTCGTGTACGACGAGACCCGACGGAGGATGCCGGTATGATAGAGATCGAAAAAGCAGACAGGGACAAGAAAAGCCTCAATGTAAAACGAAAAAAGGAAAAGAAAAAGATCACGGGACAGGTCAACATCGTTCAGAGCAGCTTCTACGACGCGTTAAAGCTTGCGGAGACCGAGGACGTGCATATCGAATTCGAAGACCTCGTGGAAGAGATCTCCCGGCAGGGAGAGCGGTTTCGGGAGAACCCGACTATCGGAGAGCTTAAATCCTACAAATCGATGATCAGGGAGTTTCTCAAGTACGTCACCAGCCGTATGTTCTCGGTCGAGCAGCATTCGGGCGGCAAGTGGAAACAGAAGATATACACGATCTCCCATATCATCGACGAAAAACTCGAGGCGCTTACGAAGCTCGTCTTATCCCAGCAGATACGAAACATCGACCTTTTGGCGACGCTGGACGAAATCAGAGGGCTTTTGATAGACCTATACAAGTAAGGCGGATACGATGAGCGAGAAGAAAGGCATGGTGGTCGCAAGACTCCTGTACAACAACGCGACATGTTTTTTCGAGATACCGGAACAGGAGTTGAATAGGGGGAGTCTCGTCGTGATAGAGACGGAAAACGGACCGGAGATTGCATCGGTTTCAGGTATCTCATATTCCGCCGGCGAGGATGTCAAGTTGCAGAAGATCCTCCGGAATTGCGACGATCAGGACCTGGAAAAAATGAAAAGGAACGAGCAGCGCGAGGAGGAAGCGTTCGGGATCACTATAGAAAAGATCAAGAAGCACAACCTCGATATGAAGCTCGTCAACATCCATTTCTTTTTAGACGACAACAAGATCATCTTCAACTTCACGGCCGACGAGCGCGTGGACTTCAGAGAGCTCGTGAAGGACCTCGCGTCGATATTCAAAAAGCGAATCGAGCTTCGCCAGATAGGCGCTCGCGACGAGGCGAAGATTATCAAGGGATTCGGAATCTGCGGAAGGGATTTTTGCTGCAATACCATCAAGAACGAGCTGAAACCGGTAACGATCAAGATGGCGAAAGATCAGAACCTCACACTCAACTCTTCGAAGATATCGGGCGCATGCGGCAGGCTCCTCTGCTGCCTCGCCTATGAACACGAGGCGTACTGCGAGATCAAGAAACGATTCCCGCACGAGGGAAGCGTGCTCGAGTATGAGGGCAAACGTGCCCTGCTTACCGAGGTCAATATCCTCCGGATGCTGTGCACCCTCAAAACTGAAGACGATATCTATGTACAGATCTCACTCGACGAGCTTTCCAGGCTGCCGGTTAAAAAAAAGAAGGTGTCTGGCAGAAAAGAATAGCGTGTTTCTGCAGCCTTGGTGTGAAAAACCCGCTGGACGGTGCAACCGGTGATCGCCTCTCTCAAAAAACGGATTATTTCCAGTTCTTTTGCAACCATTTATTTTTGGTTCTTCTCCTAATTTAGGTGCAAAAATACAATTGCGAGTGAAAAGTCCTACGGAGTTTGACACGGCATGAGCGGCAAAGACGTTTATACCATGTCCCGGAGCAGATCTAAAAAAAGGACAATAAATAACAGTATTATGAGATTACTTCGTCGATTGAGGCATAAAGCCTCGATTTGAGCCATAGGCGACTTTTACCTCCGGCAGTAAAGACAACATCGGATGATGTTGTCTTACGCCTCATAATGACACAGTCATGATTACTATTCCCATAATTTATTGCAACTATTTTGGAGAAGAACATTATTTATAAACACATACAACGAAGTGATGAGCTACGAAGTGTGGCACTGTACGGTACTTGCCGGTTTTACCGTCTATATACCTATGGGAGAGAGCCTCGATTCTTTTACAACCACGAGTATCAGACATTATTGCTGAAAAATACCAGAAGATGTGAAAAAATAAATTCTATATACATCCCTCCCTATCAACTGATTCTGAGAGAAACCAAACAACCAAGGAGGTTTTAGACTTAGGCGTGACGAAAGAACGACCTCAACAGCTGAAACGTTTTCTGCTGAGCCTTTCCACCTCCATAATCTTCTTCGCGATCCTTGCGTATGAGTCCGGAGCCAGCACTTCAAGCTGCTTGATCCTCTCAAGACAGCGAAAATAGAGCGTTTCGTACTTTTTATAACAGATCTTCTTAAGCCACCCCGGGAGCGCGAGAATATGAGCCGCCGCTGATGCAGGATCACACTCTTTTTTTTCCAGTACCGCCCTGATCGTCTCATCTATCCGTTCAGCCGCATCCCTGCACTCGCAATGCTGCAGACGATCGTACAGGGTCTTTTTTCCACTCTCCGAGAGCGCGCCAATTGCGGTCTCGAGGCTTTTCTCGTCGATTTTGAACAGCCTGTCGGTCTCTATGCTGCACGAGTCGTCTCTTTCCGTGAAGCGGATACGGCCTGAAAGCGGATCGGCGTCGAAGTAGCGCTCGAGCCGTTTTTTGCTGTAGCACTTCTTCGCCTGTAAAAGAAGCTTTCTATAGAGAACGCTCCTTTCTATTTTCACGATATCACGACCCGTGCTCTTCTTTTCCGTATTCACTATAATAACGAGCTCGATGTTATTGTTGAGACGGTTCAGGCTCTGTCGTCCCCCCCTGTACTTGACGTACTCGTTTGTCAGGATACGTACCATTCCCCGTTTCGCACACAGATCGATCAATCGGTCGAATGGAATGATTCCTTCCGTCGAGTAGCTTATCAGGATGCGGCGGGCGTTCGTATGCCCGATGAGGTCGGAGAACGCGGAAACCGCCCTGTTTTTATAGCAGTACTCGGACCTCGTCTTTACCCAGTCCGCGCGGATCCCCCCCCTGTTCTGACCGGGTTTGCCGGGCACTATCCGTTCGTTCAACGCGAGCGCATCCCAGAGCGCGATGGTATTGAGCATATGGTAGTTGCTTCCGTACTGGTGCTGATTATAGGGAGGGTCGATATAGGCGATGTCGAACGGTTCGTGAGAAAACCGCCGCCCTCTTACAAGATCGTTTGCGTTTTCTTTATACACATGCATGGTCCGGTTCGAATCCATGAGTACCGGGTGCGGGAGGGATATCGGTCTCAGTATCCTCGAGAGCGCATCCTGAGACAGTCCGCCGAATCCTTTGTGGTAGGCCTTGAAAACCCCGGAGGTGTTGGTATGTGTTGCGGCGCCGTGAAGGAGAAGCGCCAGCAGAAGCGTCTTCTCCCTGCTGTGCACCGTATCCTCGCACAGCGAAGCTTCGGGATAGAGCTTTTCTATCTCGTTTCTCACCTTGTCTATGAAGATCCCGTTTTTCCTCGTATAGAAGAGACGCTCAGTACGGTAATCCGGGCAGCTGTCGTTTTTCGGGCAGAAATAGCGGGCTATATACTCTTCATCGGGAGAGGGAGGTGGGAGCGTGTTGAAGTACATGCGTGCGCCGTCGATGCCGCCCCACTCGCGGTACATACCGCGAAGATCGCTTCTGTTGATACAGAGATGGGCGAAGTTGATGACGTACGAATAGCGCTCCCAGTCGTTCGAAAAAACCTCGAACCCGAGGTACTTCGCAAGGCGGGAAACGACGCCGCTTCCGCTGAAAAGGTCCAAAAAGGTCATTCGGCCCGTAACCTCGCCGACCGCCTCATAAATCGCCCGTCGTAAGAGCCCGAGGAGCCTCCTCTTATTCCCGATATACGGTATGATCTGCGCGGTTAGGTATGCACAATCCTCGTCGCTATGCATCCAACCCTTCCTATCCGGTGAACCAGAAGCATCCGCATCCATACTCTTGAGAATCAGCCTCCTTGGGCGAAGCATTGTTTATCAATCCGTAGGAGTGGCTATCGGGAATCAGGGAAAATTCTTTCAAGGTGAGCCCGGAAAAGCCGCTCACGATCTGATCGTACGAGTAGACTCGGTGTGCATTGAACCTGATTTTTCGCCTCCCAACCGGAACGACGAAAAGAAGCGTACCTCCCTTTCGGAGCACCCGCTTCAACTCGGCGATCGCCTTCAGGTCGCCGTCGTAATCGAGAGGCTCGCCGTACCTCCCCAGGCCTATATGCTCGACAACGTGCATGCAGGACAGCGAATCCACACTCCCGGTTTCGAAGGGAAGATCGAGAATATCCGCATGACCGGAGAAGAGATTCGACAATGTGAGTCGAACGGGGCGGTAGTCGTAGTACCGAACAGGTACAAAGGCGGATACAATCGTTGCAAAACGAAGATCGGAGGAGATATCTATATGGTGCTCGGGACTCGTATCCGCGAGAATCCTCGCCGCCCATGATGTGTGGTATACATAGTGACGATCGAAGCTCGTCGTCTCGGTACGATCTGAGAGACACGGGTAGATATCCCTCAGCCTCAGAGTATCCCCGTTCTGTTTTGCGTATCTCTTGAATCGAAAGAAATCTCTTAAAAAACATACCAGTGCAAAACGCATCATTTCACCCTGAATCACGAAACACTAACCCGCAATCCTTCATCGTTGAGGGATAAATCAACGAGCCTCGCCTTACTGTTCGACGCTCGCCTCGAGAGTACCTGCTTCAACTTCTCCGCCTTCGCGCGATCGCTCGAGATGAAGAGGGCGTATCCCCCCCCTCCCGCACCGAGCAGCTTCACCCCCCTGTAGTAGGCTTTTGTCTCGGAGAGAAGGGTGTCAATCTCTGCGTTCGTAGCGCTCGGATGAATCCTCTTGTTTGCCTCCCAGGACTCCGAAATAACATCGCCCAAAAGCTCGATGTCATGTTTCAAGATCGCCTCCCGCGCCGCTGCAGCCAGCTTTTTGATATGGTGCAGGGTAAACATATAGGCGGGTGTGTTCTCGTTTGCCTGTTTGACCACATCCTGGAGAATCGATTTTGCGAGCCTGGTGATTCCTGTGTAGTACAGGGTAACGCATCCGAGCGTGCCGTGATCGATAAATATCGCCGGATCGAGCTTTTCTATGGCAAAGTTCAATCCTGCACCCGGCGTGTCGGGACCCGCCATTCTTATACCCGGCATGCTCTCGATATACTTGATCCCGCCCTCCACGCCTCCTATCTGATCCTGCCAGCCCCCGCCTGTGGTGAGCATCTGCTCCAGCATGAGGGTCTGTAAGAAGAGGTCCTGTTTCGTGTACGGTACGGCAAAGAAGCGATGGAGAGCGGCGAGGAGGGTCGCTCCGAGAATCGACGATGTTCCCAAACCCGAGCCCTTGGGAACGGCGCAGAGGATGGAGATCTCGATACCGCAGCCGATCCCTCCGAGGACATCCGCGAGATTCCTACCGGGAAGGTGCCCTCCGCTCACCCCGATGAGGCAGAGGGCCGCCTTCGACAGCGCAAATGGAGACCCGGGATTCCTGTAATCCTCGAGCTGGGAAAGGCTCGTCATGACCTCGTCTGTACCCAGGTCGATAGAGTACATCTTTACGTGGTAATCGTCCGTTCTGCGGCAGAAGACCTGTATAGGAGGCTGCCCGTTGAGATCCGCGGCGACATTCACCACCCTCCCACCGATACGAAATGTGTGGGGCGGGGTGTCGCTCCAGCCTCCCGCGAGGTCGATCCTCACCGGTGATCTCGCCCAAACGATCTGGTCCTCCTTTACCCCGATCTTCAGCTCTGCCGGCCCTTTCCCGAGCTCGATATCGAAAGAAGCCCCCTCTTCATCCTCGACATTCACTAGTGAGCGGAGGAGTGCCCTCCTGTACTCTCTCAGCACCGTATTCCCCGTCTCTCTATAGAATCTCATCAGATTCGGATGAAAACGGGGATTATCGAATGCCGCCTTGAAGTCGTTTACGCTGATGCCGCTCCATCCCCTCGCCTCATCGAACGCTCCCCGAAGGAGCTCTTTTCTGGATGCAATGCGTTCATTTTCTCTTTGCTCGACCTCCGTCAGCTCATTAATCTCACCGATGGAGTATCGCCTGGCCTTTTTGAAGGTCTCCGCCCACCCTTTTTTCCCGGCCCGATCGGGAATCTTCCAGAAGCCCTCCAGAAATTGCATGGAGAACGTACCGCTGAAAAGTCGCGCCCGTAAGAGGTCGTGCGACCCTTGCTCCCAGATAACCCCTTCATCCAGGCCCCTCTCTTCGAGCCATCCGTCAAGGGGTACGCCGCAGAATGTGATATCCCCTGTCCTGACCGCTGGTTTAAATGTATCGGATAGGGAGTATATCATCCTTACGGGTGAGCCCTCTATGGTTCTCTCGTCTATACAGATACCCGCCGGGATGTTCTCTTCTATGACGCAATCCCGCAATCCGAGGAAAATATTCATCCCCCCCGGCTTTTTCACGGTACAGTTTCGCACATTCTCGAATATGACGGGGCCGTTCTGCGAAGCGGGTGCCGCATCGACCCCGATGCTGTTGTACTGTATCGACGGACGCGCAGGTGCCACCATCAACCCGGCCTCTCCGTCACCAAGCTCGTAGAACGGCTTCATCTCCCCCGCCGATAAGAGTTCGCAGGATTCGAGAAAATCCTTCACAGAGCCCGTATGTATGAAAGTGGGGGATGGGGGCACAAGGGCGCGGAGGCTGAACCTGTTCAGGCTTTTGAAGAGGAGCGCCAGAATCCTCTTATCGACAGCCGACTGTGAAACCACCCCCGCGCAGTACTCCTCGAAACCGTACCCCTTGACACAGGCGGAGAGGATCTCCAGATAGAGGCTCAAGGAGAGCATGCTCTTTTCAATGGCATCCAATACGCTCATGGAGCCGTCGAACCGTTCTTCAGAAAATTCGAGGAGGGCGGCGACCAGCTTCGGACTCAATGCGATCAGTCCCATATCGAGGGCACAACCCGAAGAACCCTTGATGAGCGCCCTTTCCCGAAGAATGGCGGGCCGGGCCTTCTGGAGATAGTCGATCACGGTGAAGTTGTCGCTCGATAGAACAAAAACCCCGTGCTTGGAGCCCTGCGTTACGGAACTCTCCTTCGCAAACCCGCAGATATCACCCCGCTCATCCGGTATGAGATCGACGTCGAAATCCACTACTACGTCGCCGGAGCCGATAAGAACCTCTCCTTTCCTCCACGGATACTTAAAAAAGAGATTCAGCGCGAGATCCAGAAGTATCGGAGGGTAGAGAGAGCTGCCGGAAACAGGAAGAGGGGTAAACACCTTCCCCTCCGGTGCATAACAGGGAAGCCGGCGGCTTTTACCTCCCGCATGTATTATCAGTATCCTCCGCTCGGAAAAGAAGGAGATCGGGTCATGCTGTCCGTAATCTCTGCACACTCTGCTCAGGGTGAGCAGGGTGCTTCCCCCGCTTCCGATTCTGCCGGATGGAGGATCCGCATACACCCTGAAGGCGATCTCTCTCGGGTACACTCCGTGCGCGCGGCGATTCCGTATCATACGCCTGAAGCTGTCCGCCCGGCGCTCTGAAGAGGTGGTGATGATACAGATGTCGAAGAGGTTCATCCTTTCACAATCCCCCGATCTTCCCGTCTTGCCGGACGGTACCGTCGATGAAAGAGTATGCCGCATGCCGCGTACAAAAAGCGGCTGTACCTGAAATATTCATCCTATATACCGCTCGGTTCATACGACATATGTAATTTGCCGACCGAACCGGATACCTCGTGTACCCTGTGGATCGGTTCTTCATTATCGGGTGCCGAATGATATCGGTCGGTACGGACCGTCGCATCTCTTTTTGCCGTACCGAATAAAATCGCGTGCAAAGACACGTATGCCACGGTACCACGAATATACTATCTGCTAGCACTATAATACCAGTATTTTGAAATATATGACTTTGCACTGCAGGACACACTACATCGGAGGATAGATCGGTATGGATGCCGAAAATGATAATTATGTTATATATTAATATTATAGGAAAAATTGAAGATATCCGTCACTCTCCGCTCCATGGTATGGTCCCTGAGCGCACGCTCGCGGCCGCGCCCGCAGATACGCTCCCGCTCCTCATCATGCTCCAGGTAGTATCGTGCTTTTTCAGCGGCATCGTCCGCATCACGATAGGTAACGATCTCATCCTCCGGCACAAAGTAATCCCGCAGATCTTCGGATTCCTCGGTAAGGAGCAGAGAACCGCTCCCGGGGATTTCGAAATCTCTCCCCTTTATCTGGACCTTCCCACCGGTGGAGGAGAGAGAGATGTTGAGTGAAATCCTGCTCCCGCTGTAGATCCGTATGAGATCGGCCTGGGAAACCCTAGAGCCCCGGTTCCACCCCTGCCCAAAGGTTGCAACCGAAACACCGTTCTTCTCTATCGTATCGACGAAGCTCCTCCTCACGCCGTGGCAGCGGCCGACGAAACTCAAATCATACAGTTTCGGCGTAGCGATTCGCCTGTATAGATAGTGGTTAAATCCCCACTGGCTCAGCATCGTGCGAGACACGCCCTCTTTGATCCTCCTCTCATACCCCTCGCGGTCGGTCGTCACTATAACATTGAACAGCTCCCACACCCCTCTCGTCTCCTCGAATCGCCAGTGGTCGTCGGCCAGCCAGATGATCGTCTTGGTGGGGAGCTCGGAGGAGACCTCCTTCCAGACCTCGTGATCGATCCAGTCGAGATAGTGGAAGTAGAAAAGCAAATCGGGGGAATAGTAGTACACCGCCTGACGAAGCATGCTGCTCGCGACCACGCCTCCATACCGTTGTACCAGACGATCGTAGTCAAAATATACGAAGGAATACCCCATAGCACGCAGCGTATGAAAGAAGTTGTAGTGCTCGAAACTCAGACCCCAGTCGCTGTTTCCGTAGTCATACCTGGCGCCCACATACAGCACGGTCGGCTTATCTCCGATAATACGATTCTCCAGCTCTTCATGGATCAAGACCTCGACAGAGCGACTATCCAGGGCGCCTCGTAATCTGTTCCATATCCTCGATAAACGGCTCATCGACTCTCCTTCGAAAAAAGGCCGGCCCCCTAGCCTATCTCCTCCATAATCCTGTCGAGATCATCGTCCGAATAGAACTCTATCCGTATGACCCCCCTGCCGTTCCGATAGTCGATCGTCACTTTCGTACCGTACCGGGTCCTCAGCCGTTCTTCCAGTGCAGCGACATACGGGTTTTTCGAAGGCCCCCTGTTCTTTGCGGCTTTTGTTCCACGTGGAACATCATCCCGCCTTGTCAACCGCTCCACCTCACGGACAGAGAGCCGCTCCTTTACTATGCGAGCCGCGATACGACTCCTCTCTTCCCCGTCCGGAATGGACAGTATCGCCTTTGCCTGCCCCACCGATATTGTTCCACGTGAAACATACGCTTGTATCTCTTCCGGAAGGTCGAGTATTCGAAGCATATTGGCGATATAGCTCCGCGATTTTCCCACGCGGGCGGCAAGCCGCTCCTGTGTGATCGTATCGCGTTCCAGTATCGCCCTGAAGGCCTGCGCCTCCTCTATCGGATTGAGATCCTCCCTCTGCAGGTTTTCTATGAGTGCAATGTCGAAACGCTTGTCATCAGGAAACGCCTTTACTATCGCCGGTATCTCCTCCAGGCCGGCCAGCCGTGCCGCTCTGAACCGTCTTTCTCCGACAACGATCTCGTACCCGCTATTGGTCCTGCGTACCACTACCGGCTGTATGAGCCCGTTCCCCTTTATCGAGTCCGCGAGCTCTTCTATCGTCCTCTCGTCGAAACGTTTCCTCGGCTGATCTGCGTTCGAGACGATCCTGCTCAGTGGAATCCGCTGCACCTCCTCATGCGGCGGGTTTTCCCCTTCATCGGAGAAGAGTGCATCAAGCCCCTTACCCAGTGCTCTTTTCGCCATTTCTTATCAATTCCTTTGATAGGTTGTAGTAGCTCACCGCGCCGATACTCTTCGGGTCGTATACGCTGATCGGTTGGCCGAAGCTCGGTGCTTCCGCGAGTTTCACGTTTCGCGGTATCACCGTCTTGTAAACCCTGCTCTTGAAGTAGGTGATGATCTCCTCGGTCACCTGTTTCGACAGGTTCGTTCTCGTGTCGTACATGGTGAGCAGCACTCCCTCGAGCTTCAGCTCGGAATTGAGACGCTGCCGTACGAGGTTGATCGTCTTTAAAAGCTGGCTTAAGCCCTCAAGTGCGTAGTACTCGCACTGTATCGGTATTATCACCGAGTCGGATGCGACGAGTCCGTTGATAGTAAGCAGCCCTAAGGAGGGAGGAGAATCGATGAAAATATAGTCGTATGTATTCTTGACTGTTTCGATCACCCGTTTCAGGCGGAACTCCCGCTGTTGCATTCCCACGAGCTCCACCTGGGCGCCTGACAGATTGATATTGGAAGGTAGTATGGACAGGTTTTCGACCCCGGTGGGCCGTATGATCTCCGCTGTATCGACGAGACCGAGCATCGCCTCGTACAATCCTTTACGAATCTCGTCCTTTGCAACGCCGAGACCGCTGCAGCTGTTTCCCTGCGAGTCCAGATCCACGACCAGCGTACGCTTCCCCTCCTGTGCGAGATACGCAGACAGGTTTACGACCGTGGTCGTCTTTCCGACGCCTCCCTTCTGGTTTGCGACGATTATTGCTCTACCCATCGAGCGCCTTACAGTAAATTATATTCGGAGAGGGTGGGATTTGAACCCACGGTTCCCTAAAGGGAACAACGGTTTTCGAGACCGCCCGATTCAGCCACTCTCGCACCTCTCCTTTTGCGGATGAAACGCTTCATACTAGTGAAGGCGGGTTCTTTGCGTGCCCAAGAGGATTTGAACCTCCGACCCTTGGATCCGCAATCCAATGCTCTGTCCACTGAGCTATGGGCACGTGTTTCGGAGAGGGTGGGATTCGAACCCACGGTGCCAGTAATAGGCACAACTCCTTAGCAGGGAGCCCGATTCGGCCGCTCTCGCA
>JAFGTF010000047.1 GCA_016934265.1 Spirochaetota bacterium | reverse complement strand
ATTCTTCCTGAATAGCCTGAACTTCATCGAACTCGTTTAAACCCCCGTTACTATCTTTTTCGATATCTTATCCATCTTTCTCTTCTGTGCCCTGTTCTGGTGGTCGTATCCCAGGAGATGCAGGAGCCCGTGGACGAACAGAACGATGAATTCCTGTTCGAGGTCCGTACCGAGCTCAGCCGCCTGCCGCCCGGCGGTATCAACGGAGATGACGATATCCCCTACTGCGGCGCCTGAGGCTACGAATGGCTTCCCCTCCCTCATCGGGAAGGAGAGGACATCGGTGGGGCCGTTGCGCTTCCTGTACCTTTCGTTCAGCTCTGTAATAAAGCGGTCGTCGCAAACGACGAGAGAAATATCTCCTTCGGCCTCGCCGGTGAGGGTGAAAGCGGCTTCCGCAATTTTTTCGAGCTTCCCGCGCGAGGCGGGAAGCGTACCGTTCTCTTCTTTCACCTGCAACATATGGGATAACTTACCTGCGCCCCTCTTTCAGCTCATCTATCTGCTTGTCATCCGGATATTCTATCCGCGTGTGGAAGACACCGGTGAGGTATCTCCTGAACGCGATCGATATCTTGATAAGCCCGCGCAGTGTCAACGCGCTCTCGTTGAGCTCCCTTTCGCGGAACTTGCTTTCCACGATCTCGGTGACCATCTCCTCGATTCGCTTCGCCGACGGTTTCCTCAACAGCCTCGATGCCGCCTCGACCGCGTCTGCCAGCATCACGATCGCGGCCTCGCGGGTCTGCGGTTTGGGCCCCTGGTACTTGTAGTCCTGCTGCTTCACCTCCTGCCTGTCCATGTACTTCAGGGCCTGGTGATAAAAATATTTCATGAGCGAGGTTCCGTGATGCTGGGCGATGACGTCGATTACCTCCTGAGGAAGTTTAATCTGTTTCGCCATTTCGACCCCCATCTTCACGTGTGCTTTCAGGATGGAGTTGGAGAGCGACGGCTTGATGAAATCGTGCTTGCTCTTTCCCTGGTTGTTTTCTATGAAATATTCGGCGTTCGGAATTTTCCCTATATCGTGATACAGCGCTGCGACGCGAACGAGCAGCGGGTTGGCCCTGACCGCCAGCGCCGCCTGCTCCGCCATATTCGCCACGTTAAGGCTGTGATTGTAGGTTCCCGGGGCCTCTATCTGCATCTTCTTCAGTATCGGGGTGTTGAGGTCGGACATCTCGAGCAGGCGGAAGTTCGTCGGCAGGTTGAGGATGACCTCGAAAAACGGCTCGACTCCGAGTGCGAGAACAACGGACACGATACCGTTCCCCGCCCCCCATATGAGAAGCAGAAAGAGCTCCTGGGATGACAGCTCGCGCAAGAGCCCTATCGATGTCAGGAGCATCTCGTGCGCCAATATGATGATGAGGCTGGCCTTCAGCAGGTCGTTTCGCCTCTTCGCATTACGCGCCGCATAGATCGCTACTATTCCGGATCCCATTGAAAAGAGAAGGGTATAGGGATCGTTTCCCGATATCAAAAGCAGAAAGATCGGTATCGTCATCGCGAGGATGAATGAAAACCTCCGCTTGAAGAGTACTTCCGCAGTCATGACGATACCCGCCACAGGGACGAGCACCCCCAGGGTAAGGTAGTACGGTCTCGTCTTGATCAGGGTAAGAAGAAACGCAAAGGCCACGGTAACCAGGGTAAAACCAGCGAACAGGATATAGGTCTTGAGATCGACTCTCGTCTCCTCCCCCATAAACAGTATCGACGACAGATAGAGGAGGAGCAAAAGGAGTATTCCGATCCCGACGATCGCCTTGAGATTGAACCTGCTCGTATAGGAAGCTATCGCCTCGATTTTCGGCAGGTTCGCCCCGTCGATCTCCTCTCCCCGTCTGACGACTATCGCCCCCTTCTTGATGGTATTCAAGAAAGGCTCCACCTTCCGAACCTGATCCATGAGGTAGAGGTTGCTCTCCTCCTCGTTATAGAAGAGATTGGGTCCGATGAAGAACATCGCCTGCTCCACGAGCGCCGTAAGCTGCACACGTCCCGCCTCTTTATGCTCCCCTGAAAAATAGCGGTACAGAGACTCTTTGACCTGATCGGAGGCATATACCTGGTCTATTTCCACCTTCTGCTGCGTGATCTCGGTCTCGTGTATCTTTTTCAGTATGATGCCGTTCTGTTCGAACTTCGAGAGCTCTTCGGAACTGAAATTACTCAGGCCCGCTTGGAGCACGGTCTCCACGGCTCCCTTTACACTATCGCGATACCGCAACGACTCGAAATTTTCGAATATGTCCTCCAGCGTGGGTTGGGAGAAGGCCGTATATCCGTTGCCGTGTATCTCGCCTATCTTATCCTTCATTCCCTCTTCTGAGACGTTTACGCTCTCCACGATGTCGTAGAATTTGTCTATGGCCCTGAGAGAATCGTCGATCGACGCCATATTGAGCTCGAATATCGCCGAAACGCCCCGCTTGACCTCATCGATACGTTTTTCCGTCTCCACCACATTTACGTACCTGATGTCCCTGGGGCTTATGATATCTTCGGAGGATATTTCGCCTATGGAGTAGCTGTAGCGGGCTCCGAAGTACGGTTTTGCGATAAGCCAGAGGAGCATGAAAAACAGCACCGCGCATACCGTATAGAAAATGATACCTTCTTTGTCTCCGTATATTTTCACTTTTATCATGATCTCTTATCCTGCTCACCCTTCTCGAAGGCCTTTATGACCTCCTCGACGAGCGGGTGCCGTACCACGTCCTCCGGCCCGAGGTTCAAGAACGAGATACGGTCTATCTTTCGCAAGAGCCTGCTTGCGGCGATCAGTCCGGACACCTTCGTTTTCGGGAGGTCGATCTGTGTGATATCGCCGGTGACGATCGTCTTCGAGTTGAACCCCAGCCTCGTGAGAAACATGAGCATCTGACCCTTTGTCGTATTCTGCGCCTCGTCCAGTATTATGAACGCATCGTGCAGCGTCCGGCCCCTCATGTAGGCCAGGGGGGCTACCTCTATGGCACCGCGTTCCACGTACCGCCTGAAGGACTCGTAGGGAATCATATCGTAAATCGCATCGTAGAGCGGCCTCAGATAGGGATTCACCTTCTGTTCGAGGTCTCCCGGCAGATACCCGAGGCTTTCGCCCGCCTCGACGACCGGCCTTGTCAGAATTACCCTCGAAATGTTTTCCGAAAGGAGATAGTGAAGGGCGAATGCCATTGCAATGTATGTTTTGCCGGTACCGGCCGGACCGATGGCGAATATTATGTCGTTCTTCTGTATCGCGTCGAAATATGCAGCCTGTCCGGTGGATTTAGGAGATATCTCCTTCCCGTTCGGGCACAGCGAGAGTGTCTTATCCTGAAGCTCCGAGATGTCGAACTCGATGTCGGATTTTATCTTGCTGATGATGTAAAAGACGTCTTTCTGTGAGACACGCTTTTTCTTACTGCCCAGCGATATGATATTCTCGATGATACGGGTGCCTTCTCTGATGCTTCGCTCATCCCCCCTCAGGGTGAGCCGCGAGTCCCTCCCTGCTATGTAAAGCCCCGTCTTTTTCTCTATATCGTGAATGACGCTGTCGCTGTTCGAATAGAACAGCTCCTGCGACCGCTTGTCAGGCAGCTCTATTTTGACCTCAGTCGATTTCAGCGATTCTGTATCTTCCATGACCTCTCTTTCTTAGGGTTCGAAGCCCTTCACGGCCGTACGCGACCCCTTGAGCCGTGGCTCACAAAATCTTACTTTATAATTTCCAAGATGAAAAGTCCAGTCTTTTCATTCACTCGTTTCCGTCCGTATTCCGAGATCCTCGAGCTGAGAAGGCGCCACCTCGTCCGGTGCGCCCGTCAGGGGACACAGGCCGCTCGTGGTCTTTGGAAACGGAATCACGTCCCTAATCGACTCTTTTCCCTGAAGCATCATTACGATGCGGTCGAGACCGAACGCGATACCGCCGTGAGGCGGGGCGCCGTATTCCAATGCATCGAGTAGGTGCCCGAATTTTCTCAGCGATTCGTCGGTGCCGAGGCCGAGAATATCGAACATCGCCTGCTGAAGCTGCCTGTTGTGGATCCTGATACTGCCGCCGCCCAGCTCTATACCGTTGAGAACGAGATCGTAGCTCTTGGATCTGGCTGACCCGGGATCGCTTCTGATACGTTCCACGTCCTCTTCCGTCGGCGAGGTAAACGGATGGTGCACCGAGACATATCGCGCCTCATCCTCGCTGTACTCGAAGAGCGGAAAATCGGTGACCCAGAGAAAAGAAAGCTCGCCTGCTGACGGTTTCTTTGTAAGCGCGCCGAGCTTGTTTCGTATCCGGCCCAGGAATTCAAGGGCATTTTTTTGTTCTCCCATTGCGAGAAGCAGTATGCAGCTCCCGTTCAATTCCGGATCCAGTATTGCTTCTATCTCGTCCGATATGTCTTTTGAAAAAAGCTTCAAAAGCGGCCCAGAGGCAGTTTCGCCGTCACGCCTGAGCCACGAAAAAAGGCCGATTCCCTCCTGCTTCGCCTGCTCTCCCATGCCGTCGAGTACCTTTCTCGTTACCGCCTCGTGCAGAGGCGCCGCAATACCGTAGAGACGATTGCCAGCCTTCAACCCATCCGTAACGAACGACTTCGGCTCCAGCCCCGCAAGAACACCGAAGTTCTTTATCTCGAGGCCGTATCGAAGGTCAGGCCTGTCCGAGCCGTATCGTTCGATGACCTCGTCGTATGTAAATTTCCGAATCGGTGTTTCGAGCCGTTTCCCGTAGCATTCGGAGAGGATGGTTTCGAACATCCCGTCGACCAGCGTGTAGATTTCCTCTCTTTCGACGAAAGACGCCTCAATATCGATCTGAGTGAACTCCGGCTGGCGGTCCGCCCTGAGGTCCTCGTCCCTGAAGCAGCGTACGATCTGATAGTATCTCTCGAACCCGGCGACCATGAGGAGCTGTTTGAATATCTGAGGAGACTGCGGTAGCGCGTAAAACCTTCCCCTGTTGAGCCTGGAAGGGACTAGGAAATCGCGCGCCCCTTCGGGTGTCGATTTCGTAAGGTACGGAGTCTCTATGTCGATGAAGCCGTGTCCGTTGAGATACCCCCTCACGCTGCTCGATATCCGGTGACGGGCGACTATATTGTCACGCATATCCCCCCGTCTGAGGTCGAGATAGCGGTACCGAAGCCTCGTCTCCTCCGAGGCATCTTCCTGCCTGACGATCCCTATCGGCGGCGTCTTCGACCTGTTCAGGACCTCGATATCGCTCACCCATACCTCGACGGTCCCCGTGGGTATGTTGGGGTTCGGATTCTCCCTTTTTCTGACCTCGCCCGTCACCCTCACCACCCACTCGGGACGTACTGACTCCGCGCTTTTAAAACTCGTTTTGGACCATTCCTCATTGAACACGAGCTGGATAAGCCCGGTACGATCCCTGAGGTCGACGAACACGACGCCGCCGTGTTCGCGCTTCACGTGGACCCAACCGAACAGCTCCACCGTTCTTCCGATGAACGTCTCGCCGACACTTGAGCAGTAACTTCGTTTCAGAGTAGGTCCTCTCTTTCCGGGATTTCGATAAAGATTACCTATCAGATGGTAAAAGTCAAGGGGTAAACCGACGTGTATCCTGTAACCCGGCGTCTGCCATGCACGCCGGGATTAATCCCTCTACTTCAGTTAGCCCGGTAAACCGCCCTTATACCCCGTTCTCACCGACTGGTTTGTCAGCGTGCGAGTCTATCGGCGGAACCTTCGATGCAGAAGTATTCGACGATGAGCCGGCCGATTACCTCTGCCACCGCCTCCTGCGCATCCGTCACTTCTTTTGTTTCCCCGAGTTTTTTCTCGTAGGCCTGCCTGATGTCCGTCCCTATATTGATCTTCGTGATACCGTGCCCTATCGCATCGAGCAGGTACTCCCGACGTATACCGGAACCTCCGTGCAGCACGAGCGGGATACCGGTGGCGGCCCTGATCTTCTTAAGATGCGGGATACTGAGCCTCGCATTGAGCTTTTTCCTGTCCTTCGCCGCTCCCGATATCGCACCGTGTATGTTGCCGATCGCGACGGAGAGCCAGTCGACACCGGATTCCTTCACGAACCGTTCGGCGTCCTCCGGGCTCGTAAACCCCTCTCCGGACTCGAAAAGCTCTTCGTACGGCGGAAGAGGGCCGCTCTCGTGCCCGAGTACCGCACCGAGCTCGGCTTCGACCGGGACGCCCCTCTCGTGTGCCATCCGGGCGACTTCCCTGCAGATACGTATATTCTTTTCTAAAGGAAGCCTCGATCCGTCGACCATGACGGAATCGAATCCCAACCCTATCGCCTGTTCCAACAGTGTCATGTAATCGACGTCTTCGCCGTCTTCGTCTATCACCGGAACGTGGTCCTGATGCAGCGACACGTATTCTGGATCAGCATGCATATGGTATTCGCGGTAGATGACGTCGAACCCCCCCGCGCCGAACTTCTCGATGTCCGGACGGGCGACCTCACACATCCCGAACGTCTTGAAACGTTTCAGGGCATCGCATATGGGCTTAACCATTTCAGGGTATGCTGCATTGAACGCCGGCACGAGGATCCCACGCTCGTACGCCCGTTTCATGTACGTCTTGACTCGCTCGCTCATCGTATTCTTCCCTCCTCTTAATCTATACCAAGTACTTTCTTCGCGGCACGTGCGTCCATTCTTTCGATTTCCCCGATCCGCTCGGGCGGGAGGTCCATGGCACCGACCGAGCTGTAAAGATCGAAGCCTTCCTTGAGATTACCGATACGGGGGGTTCCCGATTCGGTTAGGTACCCGTAATCCAGCACGCGGGTCAGTATCTGGTGCCCAAGAACGAAATTTGCCGACTTTTTTAGGTACCCTCGAAGCAGTGGATCTCTCGCTATCTCTCCGACCATCGGATCGAGCCGTTTGGTGTTATGCTCAGTGCCTACGAATACGGGAAATCCCTTGTTTTCCGCGTACGAGATTATTGTCGATGCCGTTTCTAAAGAAGTCCTGAACTCGACGAGATCGAACGCGTACATCCTGTATCCCGTCACTTTTCGGAACAACCGGTCGAGATCCTTCTCCTCTTCGGTGACCGGGTGCCCCATGAATGGGTACGTCGGCACGGCCCCGTATTCTTTGTATATGCCGATGAGGTCTTCCATCGAGGCGAACGCCTCCGGGTCTTCCTCGACATAGCACGGCTTTCCGGCTTTAACAAGCTCGGCACGCACCGTATTGAGCAGATCGGCCGGGTCGCTCAGTGTCGCCTCCGAGACGGCTTCTCCGACGGCACCCCGGTATATGTCGAGCCGGTTTCTCTTTCCACCCGCCAGGCTGTCCAGCTTCTCGCAGTAGGCCTGAACCACGTGCCGCTCCGTTGCATTGCCCCGCGGGGTAAGTGCACTGACGTCCTCGTAGCACAGGTCCACAGGATATCCCTTCCCCGCCGCATGCCTGTTCAACAGCTCGATGATCTTCCTGTTCCTGCGCTGGATGGCGTTTTTCATCCGGCTCAGAATCGTATCGTACCGTTCCCCTGTAACGAGGTCCCGCGTTACTCCCTTTCCTATGAGATAACACCGCCCGGGATTGTTTGGGTCGTTGTATCTTCTGCCGTCTGCGGCGGCCTCATGGTCCATCGCGATCGCCTCGATGCTGAATACCGCCCTGATGCCGGCGATCCTGCAGGCCTTGCCGAACTCCGCATGCCCCGCAATCGTATAGTGGTCGTTTATCCCGAAATACCCCACGCCGTTTGTAAAGGCGTACCATACCGCTTCCGTGGGCGAACGGAACACCGAATAGGACTCGTTCGTATGAACATGCAGGTTTATCCCGACTCTCTTCTCTTTTTTCCGACTTTTCTCGACGAGCGAAGCCAGCGCACCGAGCCGTGCATCGGATTCACCGTTCCAGAGCGCTTCGATGAGTAACGTTTCCTTCTGCATGGTTCCTCGCGTTTTGTGTATTGATTCTGTCACGCCTGCTCGAAGAAGACTTTGTAGCCCTGATAGGAGTAGTACAGGTCGGCTTTTGAAATGAGCTCGTACGGTGAGTGCATTCCTATCACCGGAACGCCGCAGTCTATCACCGAGGTGTTGTAAAAGGAGAAATGCTTGGCGATTGTGCCGCCGCCGCCCTCGTCCACCTTGCCCATTCCGCCGTACTGCCAGAAGATTCCGTTCTTATTGAAGAGCCAGCGCAGCTTTCCTACGAGCTCCGCATCCGCGTCGTTGGCCGAGTATTTGCCGCCCGACCCGGTGAACTTCGTAATTACCACGCCGTGGGATATCTTCGAGTCGTTGGACTCGTCGTGCACGGATTTGTACATCGGGTTGATACCCGCATTGACGTCCGCCGAGATACAGAGCGAGTTCTGCATCGTCTCCCGGAGAAACGAGTCGTTGCAGTTCTTTTTGGTTTTTTCTATCACCGTTCCGACTGCATTGAATATGAAGAGGGACTTCGCGCCGGTCGGCCCGTCTGAGCCGATCTCCTCCTTGTCGACGATAAGGGCGATCTGCGTTCTTTCGTTCGACGTCGAGTCGAAATGCGACATTACGGCGCAGAAGCTGCTTACCCGGTCGTCATGACCGTATCCGCCGACGAGCGAGCGGTCTATACCGACGTCGCGCGACCGTACCGCCGGGACCGCTTCGAGCTCTGCGGATATCAGGTCTTCCTCTACGATGCCGTACTCCTTGTGAAGCCGTTCCAGTACGGCGAGCTTCACCTTTTCCTTTATCTTTTCGTCCTTCACCGGTATATTCCCGAATACGAGGTTCAGCGTCTCCCCCTCTATGAATTCGGTGGATTTCTTGTTGCCCTGGATTTTCTTAGAAAGGTGCGGTAAAAGGTCTGGTATTACGAACACAGGGTCGTCTTCTGATAGACCTATCGTAATCTCGACCGTTTTATTGTCTTTCGTTATTACCACGCCCACAAGGGCGAGCGGTATGTTAAGCCACTGGTACTTCTTGATTCCGCCGTAGTAGTGCGAGCGCATGAGGGCGATCTCGGTGTCCTCCGACAGGGGGATCTGCTTCATATCGAGCCTCGGGGCGTCCGCATGTGCGACGACGAAGTTTATTCCTTCCTCTATCGGCCTTGTGCCGAGCCTGATCAGGGCAATGTTCTTGTTCCTGTTCACCGCATAGAGGGTGTCCCCCGCTTTCAGCGATTTCTGCTCGTAGAGATCCTTATACCCGCGCTTTCGTGCACTGTCCCTGATCCAGTTCACCGTAAGCCGCTCGCTTTTCGCGGTATCGAGGAAATTCCTGTATTTCTCCGCCCAGGCAAAGATCGCCTTTCGGGTTTTTTGATCCGTCTCTTTCCAGATATTTTTGGAGGAATAGGAAAGCTTCTCTTCGAGTTTCTGGTATTCCGTTTTCTTGCCGTTTTCTGACATAGTGGTACCCTTCCTTTATGATTTTATAATGTACTGTGGCGGTTTTCAAAGAGCAACTGATTTAACAAAAGTCGCTTGGCATCGTCTCTCGGCCCTTCGGGCACCCGTTTGCCTCGAGCGGCGTGAATTTTCCCGTTTACTTTTCAGGCTGCATACCGTAAATTAATTGGGAAAGGGGGCGTTTTCTGGATTCGACTGCTGCGGATGGGACCTGAAGCGCATGCCGAGGAGCCCAGGCCTCGTAAAAAAGGGCACCTTTTTTAAATGCCGATTATAAAGCATTACCAGTAGCGGCTTAACCGCATGCTACCGTCACTTCCCTTCCTCCCCTGGGAGGGGATACTGACGCCAGAAAACAGGGGTAGCTTCAAGGTTGTTTCTGGGGGCCGTGAGGCGAACAATTTTCCAGGATAGGTTTTCTTACGGGTTGCCTGAAAACCAAAGAAGACCGAAACACAATTTCAGGCTACGCATGTAGTGGTTCAGGCTACCTCGCTACAGGACGCGGGTTCGACTCCCGCCGCCTCCAATGTTTTATTACTTGCTGTGAAAGGAGTTAACCTGAAGCTATAGTCCCGATGTAACCTTTATGTAGACGATTTAGATGTTACGTCGACAGAGGGATTATGCCAAGATATCGAAAAGATTACGTTTTATATCCGCGCCGAATGAAAAACGGCACCTCCGTATGGTATTACCGCACCTATGACGAATACGGTCAACGTACAACAGGACGAAGTACCGGACAAATCAATAAGACCCTCGCCGAAAGATACTGTAACGATCTCTTAAAGCGGGGCGAGCTCATCCCTGTCAAGGAAACGCTATTCCGTAACTACGCTGCCGATTGGTGGCTATGGGACCGCTGCCTATACATACGGGGCCGACTGGCACGAAGTAAAGCAGGAAAACCGGCAATCTCCAAGAATTACGCAAAAGAAATGCGTTCCGTCCTGCAGCAGTATATACTCCCCTACTTCGAAAACCACAAACTGGCAAACATTTCACCTCATCTAATTGAGAAATGGATGTTCGGTCTGTTGGATAAAGGCCTATCCCCAAAGCGTGTGAATAACATCCTTTCATGTATGCGCGTAATGCTCGGAGAGGCACACAGAGTCGGTTTAATCAAGGGAAACCCTTTCAGGGCTGTACGTCCGCTTGCTGACAATTCCCGTGAACGTGGTGTCTTTACGATAGATGAGGTCCGGAAGCTTTTCAATAGGGAGAATATCGGGCCTGTATGGGGCGGACATCTGCTCTATCGGGTTATAAACGAGCTTGCAGCTGTTTCCGGTATGCGCCAGGGTGAAATACTTGCTATCAGAGATGGGGATCTCCACGACGGATATATTAACGTAGCTCACTCCTGGAACCCACAATTCGGGCTCGGTCCCACAAAAACCCGACAGATACGAGACGTCCCTGTCCCGATCCGTGTAATAGATGATATGCAGCTGTTTATCGGTACCGGAGGGTTTGTATTCAGCTTCAATAATGGCAGGACACCCGCAACAGGCAGCCGTGTTACAAACTGGCTCTACAGAGCACTGAAAAACATCGATATATCGGAAGAGGAACGCAGGCAGAGGAACCTTACGTTTCACTCGTGGAGGCACTTCTTCAACTCGGTAATGCGTGCTCGGCAGATACCTGCACCGATATTACAGAGGGTTACAGGCCATACCACGACTCAGATGTTGGAAAGATATACACACTTCGACCTGGCCGACTTTGTGGAAATCGCCAAGATACAGGAGCAGATGTTCGAACATTAAAGAATTAGGGGTTTATTTTAATGAATCAAAAGAAACGCTATGAATCTGTTGATGTAAGGAAGCTGGAAGAACAATGCAAACTTTGGCAGGAAGAATTTCAAAAAGCCGAGGAATTATTAATTAACGGTTCTCTTACGACAGCTTTGATATACGATGAAAAGGTATTTCCCTCTTTGACTCCGAACCTTAGACTAGCACTGAAACGTCAATTGCAACTGAAAGAATATGCAAGTGAATCACCGGTGTTACGAGAATTGTTATCGGAGCTTGACAACAAGGACAATATATTTAGTGCTGAGAAACGAATAAAAGAGCTCAGGGAAGAGAACCTAACGGAAATACAGGTACGTGAACGGCTCAAGGGATTGATCGAATTCGCTGAAAAATGCAGGGATAATGCAAACCAAAAAGGGCTTGAAATATATACGAGAGATATAACCGCCCGGGGACGCCTGAAAGAAGGTACTACCCTGAAGCAGGTTGAGCGCCTTTGTAGTTTGTGGACAGAGGAAATCGCCATTCTTAAAGAGGAGTTGAATAGAATCACCCTGTCTCCTGTTGAGGATGAAAAGTTTGCGGATAAAAACATATACAAAAAAAGTGAAAACAGATGGCTAATTATATTTAACGGGAGAAAGCTACACGGGATAAATAATTTAATAGGTATGTTTTATATAAAGCAGTTTCTCAAGTGCAAGGCAAATGATTGTTTGGATCCAGTCGAATTAAAAAATATCCAATTACGTGACGTGGATTTCATCAGGGATGGGAGTAGCAAAGATGAATTTTTCAAGGAAAGCTATAGTCCAAGTGGTGGTTTTGAGGATGAAATACTGACAAGGGATGCAAGAGAACGATGTCAAAATAGATTGGTTAATATAGAAAAGGAAATTAAAAACGCAAAAAAGGAAAAGAACAGGGCCAAAGAACAAAGATTAATAGAAGAAAAAACATTTATTTGTCGGGAGTTAAAAAATAGTAAATACAAAGGTAAAAACAAATATCTCCAAAGTGAGTACGACAATGCAGTGAGAAGCATTAGACTTGCAGTTAAAAGAGCAATTAAAGTTATAAAAAGTACTGATGAAGAAGCAGGAAAATATTTTATGGATACCATAGATTTAAAAGATTTTAAATATATTCCATCCAGAAATCCGCTTAACATTACCTCTTGGAAGTTTGAGTAATTTTTATTTTGCATATCACATGTGTCAAAAATCACACTACTTGATACCCCTTAGGAAGTAGGAAGACAAATCAATCTGTATCAATGAGAGGGTAAAAATGGAACTGAACCGTCTTATGTCTGTTGAGGAGGCAGCGGAGTACCTAGGTGTGAAAGTTAAAACGATCTATAAATGGACGACGGGAGAAAAACGTCTACCGTTCCTGAAGTTAGGATCCCTTACAAAGTTTCAGCTGGCCGACCTCAGAGCATTTGTCGAAGGTCGTGTTGTCAAGCCCCTGGTCTGAGGCGGGGGCTTCGCATGCTTAAAAGAAGTCAAAACAATATCGGGGTTGTATAAATGGGGAAAGCTCCCGTAGTAGATGACACGAGATTTTTAGAGCTTGCCACAGAAGACCAAAAGCCGAAGGAAGAAAATCCGTATACCTTTACCTTCATCTCAGACATTCTCAATGCTCCTCCCATCGAGTGGGCAATTAAAAATGTTCTTTTCAATAGAACCTTTTCTATTCTCGGAGGGTATACAGGTTATGGCAAGAGTCTGCTTGCTCTATCTATATCGAAAAGCATTACGGATGGCTCCCCGTTATTCGATCGGTATACTGTTAATCGGGTCGGAAAGGTCCTGTATATAGATGAGGAAAACTCTCATTCGGACTTGAAAGATCGCATTATCAGAATGGGGATAAAAGAGGACGCCCCTCTGTATTTTCTCTCCTTTCAAGGGATCCGGCTAGATATTAGAAAATCCTTCAATTATTTGATGGAGATTATAATTAAGCTTGATCCTATTCTTGTGGTTTTTGACAGCTTGATACGTTTTCACTCTGCAAATGAGAATGACGCAGGCGAAATGGCTCAAGTAATGGGGCACTTTCGAGAGATTGTGAACGCAGGGCCGGGGGTCCTAGTGTTGCACCACCATAATAAGGGTATGGGTCCGCTAGAGATGCGTACGAGGGGTAGTTCGGACATCGTCGGTATCTGTGACGTTGAATATGGCTTATATAGACGAGGCGAGGACTTGGTACTGTCAACCGTCAAATCAAGACGTACCCGTATCGAAGATATCCGGCTATCAATCGAAAGCATGCAGGACAGCTTAAAAATCGACTGTTTGGGATCCGCTGAAGATGAAAGAAAAATGATGATGCTCACCATAGAGGACCACTTGCGGGAAAAACCGTCAACTTTAAATGAAATTTTAGAAGTGTTGGTAAACGCCGGGTATGGGATAAGTATTAACCCCCTCCGGAATTTATTAAAAGAAATGCTTGAAAAACGGTACGTACAGGTTGACATAGGAACACGAAACCGAAAAACCTATTCGAGCCCTACAGCCTGTAGAACTAGTTTTGTAGGACTGTAGAACTAGGTCAGATTTCAGTTTGTTGTCCTACATACCTTATATGTAGGACAACTGACTGACTGTAGAGCTGTACAAATGGATTTGTAGAACTGGATTTTTAAAGAGGCTTATAAAAGAGGTTTAAAAATGAAGAGATGTCCGATTTTTGCAGGTGCCGTCGAGGGATGGTGCCTACGTGAAAGATGTCGTTATTTCGATAGCAGAAAAGAGAAGTGCGTGTATGAGGCTTATTCCGAGAAGAAAAAACGGGCGACTCAAAGGGATATTGAACGAATTCGAAAAGCATACAGTCGGGGGTTGAGGGTATAAGTAGGACGTTGTTATGATTTCAAAAGAGGAAAAATAATGCCGAGACGTTGCAGCGTTTGCATACACGGAAAACGGAAGGAAATCGAAAAAGGCTTGCTCCGGGGCGATTCATTCCGTACCATAGCGGACCGTTTCGAATGTTCAATAAGCGCACTTAAGAGGCATGTCTCAAACGGACACTTGAGTCAAAAGCTCGTAAAAGGGAAAGAGGACAAGGATATCCTCCGTGATGATGACCTGGAGAGGGAGGTCCAGTACTGGAAGAATGAGATACAAGGCATATATAACGAGGCGCGTTCAGAGGACAAGAAGACGGCATTACTGGCTATTGATAAGGCTTTCAAGTTTATCGAATTGCAAGGCAGGCTGATAGGCAAACTAGAAGGGAGTCCGCGGGTAAACATATTCCTGAACCCGCAGTTTATTGTCTTGCAGCAGATACTTGTCGAAGAACTCCGGGACTTACCGGAAGTACGAGCTCGAATATCAGAGAGGTTACAAAATGCTGAGGGAGATAGCACAAACTCTTGATCCGGTGTGCTTTGTCGAGGGTAACCTTAGTATAAAGCTCGACGAGGTGCAACGGGAGGTGCTCCGGAATACAGGAAAGCGGATAATCCTTAATATATGCCGGCAGTGGGGAAAGAGCACGATCGCGGCATTTAAAGCGCTTCACAGGGCTGTACACCATGCCGAATCGCTGATCTTGTTATTGTCACCCTCTCTCAGGCAGTCGGTCGAGTTATTCCGTAAGGTATTGGACGCCTCGTACCTTATAGAGCATTTACCCGAGAAGACAGAGGATTCAAAGTTGTTTATGACACTCAAGAACGGCAGCAGGATAGTAAGCCTACCTGGTAAGGAGGGCACTGTACGCGGTTATTCGGGGGCGGACATGATCGTTATTGACGAGGCAGCGTCCGTGCCGGACGACCTTTACCTGGCCGTAAGACCGATGCTTGCGGTCTCTGATGGTGAACTTATGCTCATATCGACCCCAAAAGGCAAACGTGGATTTTACTATAATGTCTGGACGCACGGTGGTAAAACGTGGAAGCGGTACGAGGTGAACGCGAAACAGTGCCCTCGAATATCGGCTACCTTTCTGGCTGAAGAGCGGGAGTCCATGCCTGAGAGATGGTTTATGCAGGAGTACTTTTGCAAGTTTCTTGATATCGAAGACGTGGTTTTTCCTATGGAGTATATCGAGGCCATGCGTGATCCGGATGTACAACCGTTTTACACCGGCATGGTTGATAAAAACGTTACGAAGTGGAGGGGTTAAAAATGAAATATTTCGTCGGTGTTGACTTAGGGAACGTAAACGATTTTAGTGCAATAGCACTCGTCGAGCGTGAGGAAGAAATTAATCCGGGCGATTACGGGAAGGGAATCCTTGAGCATATCGAGACCCGGTATTTACTTCGTCACCTAGAGCGGATTAAAGACCTGCCCTATCCGAACGTTGTACAGCGGATTCGTGAAATGTTTGCAGACCCTATTCTCAAACGCAACGGGACACTGCTTGTTGATATCACAGGCCTAGGGCTGCCGGTATATCAAATGCTTTGCAATGAACACCTTTCACCGATCGGGGTGACGATTACAGGAGGAGAAGCGGTATCGAAGACAGGCAGCAACTATAACGTGCCGAAAAGCCAGCTTGTATCAAGCTTGATGATATTGCTCCAGTCGGGAAGATTCAAGCGGCCGCCAGACCTCGAGCTCGGGGAAGAATTTGAAAAGGAAATGGGCTCATTCCAGTACAAGACAAATCTCAAGACCGGACACGTCCGATATGAGGCTGAAACAGAGGCCGTACATGATGACCTTGTGATAGCGGTAACGTTGGCAACCTGGTACGCGAGTACGTCCGACCCGCATATGTCTGAGGTCTATGGAGATGACGACATAGACGAGAGGGAAAACGCACGGTATAACTACCTGAACGGCAGGCTTGAATGAACAAGAATTAGTTATGTTGATTAAAACTAAGGAGAAAAAAATGAGCGATTTTTGGAATGAAGAAGAAAACGAAGAAAATGAACTCGAAGATGAACTCGAAGATGAACTCGAAGAGGGTCCCGTTGAAAAGCCTAAAAAAGCGGGTGTTTTGACTCAGAGGGAGAAAGAAGACCTAATCGAACTTGGAAAGGCTACCTGCAAGGGGCCCGAAGAGCTAGAGCGGGTCCGTCGGGAACAGGAAGCACGAGAGCAGGAAGAGAGAAGGCAAGAGGCCGAAGGCGACGAGTGGGACGAAGAAGCGGAAGACGACATCTCTACCGAGCTCGAGGGCTTCAAATCGGAAGGCGAAAAACTAGATCGTGCATTCCCCTCCATGAGCGGGACACAAAAAAAGGTGCCGGAAGTGTTTAGAAACGAACTCGACCCGGCAAATGAAGAAAGACGGGATGCGATTATAAGGCAGCGTGTCGAAGAATTGCGCGTTGATGCACGAGGGCTTAAGGTCTATGAGCGTGACAAGATGATAAAGGCCCTAAGAAAAGACCTTGAAAGCCAGACTATTGACGAGCTGTACAGCTATCGACCCGGGGTGCAGACGGACTACCAGCGCTTAAAGTTTCGGGTAGATACCAGGCTCGGGCGCGACACGAAGACTGCCGACGGGGAAACCATAGCAGAAAAGGCAGCAAGAGATTACCCTTCCATGAATAATCCCGAGGCGGAGTACGGACGAGCTCTCGGACTTCCGGAGGGGGAATAACCATGCTAGCGATAGTCAAAGAATATTCCATATTCCACGGGCCGTGCGAGGTCGGAGATGTCGTGCAGGTAGAGAAACCGAGCGAGTACATGATAAAACTTGACGGCAAGCTTCCTAAGTCATTTGTAGAAACCCGTGGTATCGAACCGGCTCAGGTATGCGCGTATGACCTTCCCTTTCAGAAACGCAAGATAGGAGCGGCCGCCGATACCTTTATTATGCTCTATCGAAGCTGTCCTAAATGCGCGGT
>JAFGTF010000046.1 GCA_016934265.1 Spirochaetota bacterium | reverse complement strand
CCTTTACGCCACTGATATATTTTTATTGGCATAATTTACAAATTTCTTATTATTTGGACAAATGAAACCTTTTTAGAGTGAACTCAACGTTAATTTGTTAATTAATTTTTTGAAATATTTCGTATAATTATTCTTTTTCTAAAACTATTATTAGTTCGTTAAGCTGAACAGTTACTTGTAATTTACGATTTATATGCCGTCTCGGTAGCTAACAAATAAGGCGAGACATAGAGACGGATAAAAAACAGCCATCTCCAACGATACAGCCACAAAGCTATTTTCAAATATCATGGGATATCCCTATCTACCCCGATCATGATGCGGTCTTTTTATTCGATAAATAAAATGATATGTAATACTGTAAACGATGATAGAAAAAATCATTTGCTTTCATCAAATACTAGATGTGTTATAATTTTAAAAAATTATACGAGTGACGTAGTAGTAATGTCGCTTTAGTGTGAACAACATCACGTATTCAAATTCTATACGATATTCACGAACCATACGAGGCATGTGTAACGATGAAGAACTGAAATTTCGGAATCCACTCCATATCATCGGGGGAAGCCATGAAAGCGGTTGTTTACGAGGGCGTCGCGAAGGTCGCGATCAGGGAGGCGGCCAAGCCTCAGGTGAAGGATGGCTCGGTCGTTATCCGGGTGCACTCCTGTGCGATATGCGGCACAGACGTGAAGGCGTATACCATCGGAATCGCAAGTATAAAACCGCCTGTGACCCTGGGGCACGAATTCACGGGTTCCGTTCATGAAGCCGGTAAAAACGTCAAGGGGTTTTCACTCGGGGACCGGGTCACGCTCGCTACGACGCTCCCTTGCGGCAACTGCCGAATGTGCGAAAAAGGGCTTTTCAACCTCTGCACCGACAAGCTGCCTGTCGGCACCTTTATCGACGGTGCGTTCGCGGAGTACGTCGAAGTTCCCGAAAGGGGTATCGTGCACGGCAACCTCATCAAGGTTCCGGAAATGCTCTCGGATGACGAGGGGGCGTTGAGCGAACCGCTCGGCTGCGTCATCAATTCCCAGAATATCGTACAGGTGGGGTTTCCCGATACTGTCGCGGTAATCGGAGCGGGCCCGCTGGGACTCCTGCAGGCGGAGACTGCGAAAGCACGCGGTGCGCTGAAGACCGTCCTCGTCCAGCGCTCGAAACGGCGCTTCGAGACGGCCCGCGGTTTCAAGATAGACCATGTCGTGTGCAGCGAAGAGACCGACCCGTACGAGGCCGTGATGGAGCTTACCGGCGGGAACGGGGCGGATGTGGTGATCAACGCCGCACCGTCGCTCGAGGCAGCGGCACTGGCGTTTCGTATCGTCGCCAAATCAGGACGAGTGAGCCTTTTCGCGAGCATGCCGAAGGACGACCCTTCCCTTTCCGTCGACCTGAACCGGATACATTACAACCAGGTCGCCGTATATGGCGCGAGCGACTCGACTGCAAGAAACCACAGGGACGCGGTGAGGCTCTTGTCTTCGGGGGCGATCAGCACGGGGCGTCTCATCACCCATACTCTTCCGCTGGACGATTTTTTCCGCGGTATCGATCTGATAAAAAAGAGGGAGGCGCTAAAAGTAGTCATCAGGCCGTAAAAAAAACGTTAGTCCACCCGGAAAAGCCGTACGATCTCTTCGGAAGACGAGGCGTTCATCAGTACGTCGCAAAACTCCTTCGACCTCGCAAGCTTCGCAATTTCGGCGAGTGCCTCGAGGTGCGGGCCCGTCTGGTTGGGAGGCGCCAGCATGAGGAAAAATAGCCTGGACGGTTTGCCGTCCAGCGAATCGTAGTCGATTCCCTCTCGCGACACACCGATGGCCATTGTCAGCCTGTCCACCCCGTCCGTCTTGGCATGGGGAACGGCGATGCCGGACTCGAGACCCGTACTGCCCATTTCTTCCCTCTTTCTGAGGGCGTCGAGCGCGCCATCCGTGTCCGTTATCTTACCCGCATCCTTTAAAAGGAGCACCAGCTCGCGCAGGACGTCTTCTTTGGTTCCCGCGGCGAGAGGGACTTTCACGACTTCCGGTGAGATGAGTTCAACGATTGCCATATTCTATCCCGCATAGTGATTGAAGCGTTGAAAATGTACTATTACTTCTCCTACCGAGTCCATACTATTTTATCATGCCGCCCGAGTCTTCTCGAAAACGGCACGGTATCTCTTCTTTGGACGGACTTCCCCCGATCATAAAGACTCGTAAAGGTCCCACACCCTGTCCTCGTCCTTCACGATGAGCACCGAACAGGGTACCGATCGCATCGCCCTCTCCGTTTCGTCATAGAATTCGTCTCTTCTGCTCTTAATTCTCGAAAGCTCTCCTATTATAAGCAGATCGATCTTCTCCTCCTTTACCTCTCGTACGAGCTCCCGGTGGACCCTCCCCATGACGCTCTTCGTCTCTATCTGTATCCCCTTGCGCTGCGCCAGCTCGCGAACATGGTTCAGGTAGCGCTTCGAATCTTCCTTGAGATCTCGCTCGTAGTCCATCTGCTCTTCTTTGAGGAATATCCTCGCCTTCACGAGATCTTCCAGGGCCTTGGTATCGATCACGTACAGCGCGATCAGCCTCGCCCCGGTAAGCCTGGTCAGGCAGAGGGAATACTGTGCGGCGGTGATCGACTGTTCCGTCCCGTCGATATACACCATCATCTTCTCAATGGGACCGTCCACTTTCCTTCTCCGTTATATTCTGGAGTTTCTTTTCTTCGAGCCGTTTTTTCACCATCTTCATGAGAACAAACATATCCCGCTCGTTTTCTTCGAGCCTGTTCTGGATATATGAAACGGTTTCTTCTAGCTCCGGGATGGCTATCTTCTCGAGCGCGTTGACCTTTCGTATCGTCTTCCTCACTTCGTTGGCGAGACGAAGGACGGAAATCCTCAGCTCCGCCATCTTTCCCATAAGCTGCAGCACGGCCTTGAACGATTCGAGGGAGCTGTCGACGCGGAAGGTCGTTCCGACAGGGCTGAAGTAGGGCGCGTTCTCGGTAAATTCCGTGTCGACCACGGGGAGCGTAACGCCCATGACCCTCCTCGTAGAGAGGCGGATGTCGACATCGATATTCACCGCCGCCGTAATCTGCCGCACCCTGATCTTGCCCATCCGCAGCACCGCCTCCTGGAGCGTTGCATACGCCTTCTGTAGCTCCTCGTTCATACGGCTTTGAAAGTCGACCGCCTGGTCGACGAGCCCCAATAGCTCGACAACGAGGATGTTTCTCTTCTGATCGAGCAGCTCGTAGCCGAGGGTGGCGAACTTGAGATCCTCATGCAGCCTGATCAGGTTGGTCTTCGTCGGCGCCAGCTCGTACTGTTCCATACGCTTCCTTCATACAGGACGGCTTGATCCCGGATCCGTTCCGGCCGGGGGCCGTTACACCCCGCATGTATCAGTAATAGTACTCCTCAAGCTCTTCCTCCGTCACGCGGTGAAGCTCCTCTGCCGGAAGCAGCTTCAGCATCTCCCATCCGAGCTCGAGCGTTGTATCGATGTCTCTGTTCTCGTCGAACGTCTGTGTGACGAACTTCCGCTCGAACGACTCCCCGAATTCGAGGTAGTTTCTGTCGAGCGGCGTGAGCTCCTCCTCCCCGATCACCGAGGCGAGGTTTCGCACATCACGCACATAGCTGTACGCGGCGAACAGCTGGCTCGCCAGATGGGGATGGTCTTTCCGAGTCATGCCCTCCCCTATCCCGTCCTTCATGAGCCTGGATAAGGATGGCAGTCCCGCGACCGGAGGATAGATCCCCCTGCCGAACATCTCCCGCTCGAAAACGATCTGCCCTTCGGTGATATACCCCGTCAGATCGGGAATCGGGTGGGATATATCGTCGTTCGGCATGGTAAGAATGGGGAGAGAGGTGATCGATCCGCCGCTCTCCTTGATCATACCCGATCGCTCGTATATCTCCGCAAGGTCCGAGTAGAGATACCCGGGGTACCCCTTACGCGAGGGGATCTCGCCCCTGATCGTGGATACCTCTCTCAACGCCTCGCAGTAGTTGGTCATATCGGTCATGATGACCAGAATGTGCATCCCCTCATGAAATGCGAGGTACTCGGCGAGGGTGAGCGCCGTGCGGGGGGTGATGAGCCGCTCGATCGACGGATCGTCCGCGAGCGAGAGGAAGAGGGCGACGTTCGACAGCACCCCGCTCTCTTCGAACGAGCGTATGAAATACCGCGCGACGTCGTGTTTGACCCCCATCGCGGCAAAAATGCATGCGAATTCGGACTCCTGCCCCGAGACCTTCGCCTGTCTCGCGATCTGGGCGGCAAGCTCGTTGTGCGGAAGACCGTTTCCGGAGAATATCGGAAGCTTCTGTCCCCTGATGAGCGTGTTCATTCCGTCGATGATCGATATCCCGGTCTGGATGAAATCGCGGGGGTACCGGCGCGCGGTCGGATTGATGGCCATCCCGTTCACGTTTAGCTCCACGTCCCCCGGCGGGCGCGGACCGCCGTCTATCGGCTCTCCCAACCCGTTGAAGATACGGCCGAGCATCTGCTTCGATACCGGCACCAAGAGCGGCTCGCCGGTAAACCGCACCTTCGTCGAGGGGAGCGTCAGTCCCGTCGTACCCTGAAAGATCTGGGCGACCACCATCTTTTTCGAAGATTCGAGCACGATGCCAGGCCGGACGTTCCCGCCGCCGTCGATACACTCTACAAGCTCCTTGTACCCGACCGGGTGGGTACCGCTCACGAACACCAACGGCCCGTCGATCTTGTCCACACCGATATATTCGCGGCCCTTCAAAAGTGCCTTGTAGTCCTTTTGTTTTTTCTTCTCAGGCATACAGCGCCCCCAGCTGGTCGAACGACCGTTCCAGCCTGTCCGAGATCCTGTCGAGCTCGCTCAGGTCCTCGTTCGGTACGGTATACTTCATCTTTATGATATCCTGGTTCACCTTCATTTTTCTCAGCTTGACGAGGGTCACCCCCCGCTTTATCGCCTCGGCCCCCCGCCTCCAGTACGAAAGGATGATATGCAGCATCTTCACCTGCTTCTCCATCGTCGAGAACATGTCTATCTTGTCGAATGCGTTCTGCTGCAGGAAGGCGGTCTTGAAAAGCGTCCCCACGTCAAGCACGAAACGCTGCGTGTCCGGCAGCGCGTCCGGCCCGACGAGCTTGACGACCTGCTGAAGACGGGCCTCCTTGTGGAGAACGTCCATTATCTCCTCGCGGTCCTTCGCCCAGGAGGCGTTCACGTTGTTTTCCCACCAGGCTCCTATCTCGGAAAGATACTCGCTGTAGCTTGCAAGCCACGATATGGCCGGATAGTGGCGCGCGTTTGCGAGTCCGCGGTCTAGCGCCCAGAAGCAGCGCACGAACCGCTTCGTATGCTGCGTGACCGGCTCCGAGAAATCGCCGCCGGGCGGGGAAACCGCGCCGATTATGGAGACCGAGCCCTCTTTTTTCGATTTCGCCATCATCCGCCCCGCGCGCTCGTAAAACTCCGCGACCCTCGTCGGGAGGTACGCGGGAAACCCCTCCTCCGCGGGCATCTCCTCCATTCTTCCCGACAGCTCCCGGAGCGCCTCCGCCCACCGGGAGGTGGAATCCGCCATCACCGCCACATGGTACCCCTGGTCCCGGTAATACTCCGCGATGGTGACACCCGTGTAGATGCTCGCTTCACGCGCCGAAACGGGCATATTGGAGGTATTCGCAATGAGCACCGTCCGCTCCATGAGCGTTCTTCCGGTGCGGGGGTCTTTAAGGCTTGGAAACTCCGTGAGCACGTCCGTCATCTCGTTTCCCCGTTCCCCGCACCCGATGTACACGATGATGTCCGCATCCGACCACTTCGCAAGCGCCTGCTGCGTCATGGTTTTTCCGGTGCCGAACCCCCCCGGTATCGCCACCGTTCCGCCCTTCGCGACCGGGAAGAGGGTGTCGATCACCCTCTGGCCGGTGACGAGCGGCGCATCGAGCGGCAACCGTGCCTCGACCGGCCTCGGAAGCCGTATCGGCCACCGCTGCATAAGTGAGATATCCCGTTTCCCGTCCGCCGTTCGCAACACAGCCACCGTTTCATCAACCGTATATTCTCCACCGGCTGCAACCGATTCCACCGTACCCTCGGCATTAGGCGGAAAAAGGATCCGGTGAACGATTCTCGGCGTTTCCTGAACGGTCCCCAAGACCTCCCCTCCCCTGACCGCCGCACCCTTTTCGACGGCCGGCGTAAAGGCCCATCTTTTATCCCTGTCCAGAGAGGGAAGCTGGATCCCCCGTTTGATATACAGCCCCGACATATCCCGTATCTTCTCGAGAGGCCGCTGGATCCCGTCGTAGATCGTTCCCATGAGACCGGGCCCGAGCTCTACGGAGAGCTGTATGCCCTCCCCGTATACCGGGTCTCCCGGGGCGATACCCGTGGTATCCTCGTACACCTGGATGACGGCGCCGCTTCCCTCAAGCTTGACGATCTCGCCCACGAGCCGTTCTTTGCCCACTTTCACGAGCTCGAACATCATCCCGTCTTTCACCCCTCCCGCTTCCACGACGGGGCCGTTTATCCTGCTCACCTCTCCGACTATTCTCTCATTCATTACCGCGCCTTTTGATGAAATCCATCCATATACGTATCGCGCCTTCGGAAAAACGATCTCATTCGTTCCCCGTCCCGTCTTCGAAGAGACGTTCGTATAGAAGTTTTTGTATTACCCTCCGCTTCCGCTGCAGGCGGGTCTCGATCCCGTTATTGTACTCCGTCCTCCCGTTTTTCGAGCGTGCCACGACGCCCTGGGGCCCGAGCGCAAGGCCGCCTGCGAGACTGATCCGTACGGGGCTCCCCGTAAGCTTTCCGGCCTCTTTTATCGATTCTTTCAAGAGCCGTGCATCCATGAGCTTCCGCTCCGCTTCGGAACCGTTTACGAGGACATCTTTCGTACCCAGCCCGACCGCGGCCTCGACGATCCATCCCGAAAGCAGTGTACGGTACTCGGGGCTCTTTATGAGATCGGACAGCTTTTTTCTCACCCGTTCGAGGATCTGTGCCGTTACCTCCTCACGGACGGCCATCTCCCTTCTTTTTACCTCTACCTCCACCCCGCTGAGGACGCTTTTTCTCGTCCTTTCTGCCCCTTCGGCCGCCCTTGTCTTCGCTTCCCCGATAATACCGTCCGCCCTTTTTCTCGCCGATTCTATTCGCTCCTTCGCCCGCTTCTCGGCTTCCGACACGATCCGCCCGGCCTCGTTGTTAGCTTCTTCGATTATTCCCGAGATCAGAAGCTTTTTGCCGCCGTTCTCCTCTTCCATTACCGCACATACCTCTCTATAATGAAATCCCGATCGCGCTATTCACCAGCTCCCGAATTCCAGGCCTCCCCTCGACGGGGCCCCGCCAGTCCGGTACCTCGACGATAAGGGGAAAATTCTCCGTAAAGACGAACCGCTCGATTACAGGCCGGATCATATCCGCTATCCGTTCGGTTATAATGATGATACCGATCTCCTCGTCCTCGAGGGCGGCACCGAATACGCGTTCCGCCTCTTGTGAATCGCGCACGGCCCGGCCCCGTACTCCCGCCATGCCGAATCCGAGCACCGTATCCTCATCGCCGATAGCGAAGTACTTCATGTGCCTATACCTTCCCCAGGATCATGAGCGCCGTGATGAATCCGAATACGACGAGCCCTTCCGCAAGCGCGATGAATATCAGCGCCTGTCCTGCGATTTCCGGTTTTTCGGCCACCGCTCCCATCGCCGCGGCTCCGACATTGGCGATCGCAATTCCAGCCCCCAGTGCACCCATGCCGAACGCGACGGCCGCCGCAATGAAACCGAACTTCACCGCCGACGTGTCCTTCTGCGTCACCGCACCCGCCGTAGACGGCTGGGTGGACTGCTGCGCATACGTCTTATACCCCGAAATCATGCTCGCCACGGCAATGACCGTGAGCAGCACGACGACGCTCAACAGAATCCTCTTTCTCAATCTCTTCTTCGATTCTTCCATTACTTGCCTCCTATGATCTCAACGGCTTCTCAGCGAAATGGGGGAATACGCTTCACCGGAGCCGCGGAAAAACTTAGAGAAAAATTCGTAGTAATTGAGACGCAAAGCCTGTATTCCCGCTGAGAGACCCTCGAGCCCTATCACGAGCGCGTTGCCAAAAAGAAGCACGAGAAAATACCAGACCGTGTACGGCGGCCCTCCGCTCCCACCGTTTGCCATGCGGGCGATCTCGAAAAACGCGATCATCAGGCTCGCATGCGCGATTCCCAGGCCGGCGACCCGCATGAAAGAGAGCGTATTCGAGAGGTACCCGCTGAACAGCTCCAAGAGCTCCACCACCCACTCCATGAGGAAGGTCAAAGGCGACATGGGCGTGAACGCCTTTTTTTGGCGCGCATGTGCAAGCGGCGCTTTCAGGAACATGAGCAGCGCGGGGAGCCCGACGAGAACGAAGAGAAGCGAGGCTTTGGGGAACTCCCGGTAGCCGTGCGTTACCATGTAGCGCGCGACGTATATGCCTCCCCAGAAAAACCATCCGCCGACAATACCGCTTTTTTCCAGCAGCAGTTTCAGGATTCTCCTCTGCCGCAGCATATTGACCCAGTTGAAGAGGATTCCCGCGGATATCACCATGATGCCGAAATAGACCGATATTTCCAGTATAGTGAATATATCCTTGATATGGGAGGTCCCGTAGGGCTCCCCGGAAACGATCCCGTGAAAATCGAACCAGAGAGGCTTGAGCAGTCTCACTCCGAAATACGATCCAAAGAGCGCGCCTCCTGCGATCGACGCCGCGCCGCAGAAGACGATTAGCTTTGCAAGGTTCACGACGTTTGGTTTCTTTTTTCCGAAGAAAACGGTCGCGAGTATTCCCGAAAGCAGGAGGACCGCCCCCTGGCCGACATCGGCGAACATCAGCGCGAACATACACAGGTAGGTGATCATGACGAACGGAGTGGGGTCTATCGTGCCGTATTCCGGTATCCCGAAGTTCTTCACGAGCATCTGGAAGGGGGAGAAGAAGCGCGGATTCCGAAGCTGCACCGGCACGTGCTCCGCATCCGGACCCTCCTCTCCGGGGGAGGGACGGTGCCATTCCAGGTAACAGTTTCCCCCCGTCGCCTCATTGATTCCCTTCTCGGCCGCCTGCCGTTTCTCGAGCGGGATCCAGCCGTTGAAGATCACCGTCCGCGCGGTCTTCTTGAAGTAGGACTGTATCGTGGCGTACAGCTCGTAAAGCCGTATACGCACCCACGCGTCGACAAGCGAGTCCTTATGCTTCCCGACGAGCTCGCTTTGCCTTGTCGCAAGCTCGTCCGCCGAACTCTGCAGGGCGACAAGCTTCTTCTCCAGGTCCCGTACCGCCTCCTCCCCGACGACCGCACCCCGGCCTGTGACTTCGGAAACCTTCCACCCCGCTTCGCTGAGGATGGCCTCGATTTCACTCTCGTCGCGTTTCATCGAAACGAGTATGAACCCCGCCGTGGTATCGTCTTCGCCGGTCGGTATAAGCGCTGAGGGGATCGATTTGAGGCGGTCTTCCAGAAGCGGTCGGTTCGACGATGGTATGCGTCCCACCTTTAAGGAAACGAACGAGTATTTGGTAGAGAGCGTGTCCGGAGAAATCCCCCTGATGTGGGTCGCGATCCGGTGCTTGATATCGGCGATCTCGCTCATCTCCCGCCTGACGGAGTCCTGCTTCTCCCTGACGGTTTGAAGCTCGGCGGCGATCTCCTCTATTCTCTTTCTTTCCCCGAGGAGATCGAGCTTGTTGCGGTCAGTGAGGTCGATCGTTTCGGGCATCGAGGGGACGAATCCCCCTTCGCTCAAGATTCCTTCGATACGCTTGCGAGCCTCCGCGAGCTCAGCCGGAGGCAACCCGGGGCTTATATCGGCGACCGACTTCGATTCTTCGGGGGTGATCCCGCTCACCTTGACGAACTGCATCACTCCCTGCCGTAGAAGCTCCTCGGTCACGGCATCGGTATCGCGCCTAAGAACCACGGCGAACAGCCTGATCATTTGCGAGGTAAATATCACAGGGCGGCCCTTATCCGTTCTTCAGGCAGATTATACAGCTTTGCATTCAGGATTGCCATTACCCTTCGTATTTCATTACTCTTCAGCTCGAAATAGGAAAGGATAATGCCGATCGTGAATGGATACCCTTGGAGTATATGCCGAACCTCATACAGCAGTATCTCCCCGAGAATCCGTTCTATGAGAAGAAGCCGTGCGCCGGCGTCGGAGCTCTGCGATGAAAGGATTCCGGAGAGCTCAGGGTAGTACCGGTTGACGATATCGCCGAGCACCGACTTCGGGTTCTGCTGCTGGTATACGTCCCGTATCGACCCGGGGGGGAGCATCACACCACCCTGTATGATGAGATCGGCGACCGTTTCGATTGGAAGATCGTAGTAGGTCTTGAAACGGATCATCCGGTCGATGTTCTGCAAGTCGATCTCTATCCCTATGAGCCGCAGGGCCGTCCGGCTGTCGGGCGGCAAGAGCCTTTTCGCGTCGCGTATGAGCGCCTGGTAGTACAGCTTGTCCAGGTCGATCTCGAGGCGAAACAACGACCGTTCTTTTTCCACGTCATCCTTGTGCCGTTTCACCGTTTCCGAATAGGGGGTTTCCGCGAGGATCTCCACGATTTCTTCGATGCTCCCTGCCCCGATTATCTCGTCTACTGCTATGGTATGCAGGATTTTTTCCCTGATAAGGTACGGCATGAGCTCGTCGACCGGGCGATTCCGTACCACCCTCGAAAAAAAGAGGCGGAGCGCGTTTTTCAGATTGTCGATCTCGAAACGGGAAGCAAGCGTACGCACGAACTCCCCTGTATCGCCCTTGAGGTAATTCTCGACCTCGAGGTAGAGACCGATCTCCTTTCTCAAAACCTCCCGCTCGACCAGCTTGAGGTCACGGGTCCTTTCGTACACCTCGGCCGCGAAATCGAACGAAGTGTCCGAAATGAGCCGGAACGCCTCCTCGACGGAGGATGCCTTGATCATCCTTTCGAGTATGTCCCCGGTTACGATCTTACTGATTCGCGCGCGGAGTTTCGCATTGATGAAGCCGTACGTACGAAGCTGACTTACCATTAACGGAGTTCCTGGCATCCCTATTGAAGTTCCGTATGAACAATGATACTTATTATATCCGAGACTATACCGTCGATCGCCCCTTTATCCTTCTCTAAGAGCGCCTTCTGTTTCTGTTCGGCTGTTTTTAACAGCGTTTCCCGCTCTTTTTCGGCTTCTTTCCTTGCGGCCTGCAGCGCGCTTCTTACGCTCTTTTCGGCGTCTTCCTGTGCCGTCTTCACCAGATCAGCGGCCTTCGCCTCCGCGTCCGCCGTAACCGTCGCCGCCTTATTTTTGGCGTCGAGCACGATCCGTTCGGCCTTCTTCTCTACTCCGAGTATCTCTTCGATGACCTCTTCCATTGCCGTACCTCACGTTCTATGTTGTGAATAAACTTTCCCGTAGTCAAGTCATTTCGATCCATAGCCGCGTAAACGGAATGCCGCGGCCTCACGAGGTTTTTTCGAGGGTTAAATTCCAAACGCCGGTTGTATGCGATGAAGGATGAAGCCGCGGGATCCACGTTACCGAAACGGGGCGGGGCTACACGCCGGCCATCTCCTCCAGCCGGACAGCTCCGATGGGCCGTATATACAGCTCCCTCGCCGAGTTTTCACCGAATACCTTTTCCATCCTATCGATATACCGTTTCACATCGTTTTTATGAACAAACGCAAGCACGGTCCCCGCGAACCCTCCACCGTGCACCCTGCACGCGCCTTTGTTTGCTCTCTCGAAGAACTCCTCGGAAAGCGCCAGGGCCAACGACACTCCCTGGCTGTGGGGGTCGCGTACGGAGTATGAGTTCTGGAGCCACCGTGCGGATGAGTTGCCGGACTCGTTCACGAGATCCAAGAACAGACCGATGTCGCCGTTATCGAGCGCGCGCTGCTGGTCTTTAACGCGCGTGTTTTCCCTGCAGAAGTGGTAGGCCCGAAGAATCGACCTGTCCGAAATTGTTCCGCGAAGCTTGCCTATCCGCCCGAGCAGCTTTTCGAGCGGGACGTCACGCATCACTGACCCGCCGAGCGCGCGCGCCGCCTCCCGCATCTCCGACGGCACCGCCGCATATTCGGGCGTCAGGTCGGCATGGCCGGGCCCCGTCTGCACGACCACCGCCTTGTAGCCCGCGGCCGTGAAGCTGAAGTCGATTTTCTCGACTATCGGGTTGTCCGTGTCCTCGAAATCTATCCCCACGATCCCGCCCGTACCGCAGGCGAGCTGGTCCATGAGCCCGCACGGCTTTTCGAAGTAGCTGTTTTCCGCATATCTTCCAGCCAGCGCGATCTCCAACGGATCGATCGTTCCGCCGTTGTAGAGGCCGTTCATCACCGAGGCGACGAGCACCTCGATCGAGGCGGAGGAGCTCAAACCCGATCCGACCGGCACATCGCTCGTGATATACCCCTCTACGCCGCCGATCGAAAATCCCCGCTCTTTGAACCGCCCGGCGATCCCCCTCACTATCGCCTGCGTGGTTCCCCTCTCCTTTTTTCGTTTTTCCAGATCCGAGATATCGATGCGGGCGACGTGCCCGAACCCTTCGGATACGAGAGAGATCTCTTTTTTGGACGTTTTCTTTGCCATGCAGACGGAATCGATACCCACGGCCGCCGCGAGCACACGGCCGTTGTTATGGTCCGTGTGGTTTCCGCCTATCTCTATCCTGCCGGGAGCGCTGAAGAACGACCCGTCGGACTGACCGAAGGCTTTTTCGTATTTCCGCCTGACCTTTTTGTACCGTTCAATGTTGTAAGAGACCTCTTGTTCCCCGTACATCTTTTCGAACAGCACGGTCGGATTTTTTTTTGTTTTCCTCACCGGCCTACCTCGCATGTCACGGCGGCAGCGTTCGGGAACGACCCCGCAGGCGCTTCTCCTTGACTATTTTTTCATTTAGTGTAATCATATCATAACTTTTCGCAGTGGTGCCATCTTTTTACGCATCGTCGAATGATATTGTTGCGAAAAATCCGCTGCATCAAGAAAAACCGTACGGAGGAATATTTTTATGGCCAAACTATACTACGACAACGACGCCGACCTTGCGCTGCTCCAGGGCAAGACGCTCGCCATCATCGGGTACGGGAGCCAGGGCCACGCGCAGTCCCAGAACCTGAGGGACAGCGGTCTCAATGTCATCGTGTCTGAAATCGAAGGGACCGACAACTACGCCCTCGCCAAGGAACACGGATTCAGCCCCGTGGACGCAGCGTCCGCTGCGAAGCAGGCGGACTTCATCCACATCCTTGTGCCGGACGAGTATCAGGGCGCCATGTACAAGGAATCCGTCGCGTCGAACCTCAAGAAAGGGAACACGCTCGTGTTTTCCCACGGCTTCAATATCCACTACGAGCAGATAGTACCGCCTGCGGGCGTCGACGTCATCATGATCGCCCCGAAAGGCCCGGGCCACCTCGTGCGCAGGATGTACGTGGAGGGCAAGGGGGTCCCGAGTCTCATCGCGGTGTACCGGGACGAGTCGAAGAAGGCGAGGGACAACGCGCTCGCCTATGCGAAGGGTATCGGCGCTACCCGCGCCGGTGTCCTGGAGACCACGTTCAAAGAGGAAACGGAGACCGACCTGTTCGGCGAGCAGACCGTGCTGTGCGGCGGCGTGACCGCCCTCATCCTCGCGGGATTCGAGACGCTCGTCGAGGCGGGGTACCAGCCGGAGATCGCCTACTTCGAGGTCATGCACGAGCTGAAGCTCATCGTCGACCTGCTCAACGAGGGCGGCATGAAGTACATGCGGTACTCGGTGAGCAACACCGCCGAGTTCGGCGACTACACGAGGGGCCCGCGGGTCATCGACGACCGGGTGAAGGGTGAAATGAAGAAGATCCTCGACGAGATCCAGACTGGCGAGTTCGCACGCGAGTGGATACTGGAGAACATGGCGAACAAGCCGGTCTATAACAAGCTCAAGAGGATGGGAGAGGAACACCCCATCGAAAAGGTGGGGAAAGAGCTTCGGGCCATGATGAGCTGGCTCAAGAAGGACTGACCTGAAAGGTAGTGCCGCCGGGCGCTGCCTGTGGGGGCGGCCCATCGTTGGTGGGCGGCCCCCCTGGGAGGTGCCCCCCTTGGGGGCGTGCGGGTCAGTGCACAAGGAGCGTGGAGAGCTCGTTCTGAAGCGCGTGCCGAAGACTTTCGTCGTTTTTCAGGGCTTCTAAAAGCCGCTTAAAGGCGCGCTGTTTCGCCTGGAGCGCATTAAGCACCATGTCCTTGTATTCCTCCGATCCGCAACTGAACAGAACGTCCCCTCCCCGCCTGACGGCGAGCCGTGCCGAGGCATAGGCGGCGTACAGCTTGTACTGCTTGTTCTGAATCACCCTGAACGACGGCGCGAACTCGATCACAAGTTCGCCCTCCTCCTCCCCGACCGCGATCCGCATCGAAGGCATGTCTATACGAGAGAGCATGTCGAACGCCGCCCCGTATACCGCCGTCTCGCCGATCCCGCAGTCATCGGTGACGAGAAGGAGCGCTGTATAAGATTCCCTGTGCGCGGTCACGCGTGTTTCCGTATATGGCGCGTCACCGGCACTCGAACCTGGGAGCTCGATTCTCGCAACAACCGTCGATCGCCCGAACGGCAGCAGCCCGAGGTCGATCCCACCCGTGTACCCGCCGTGCTCATCTGTCTTTACGACTGCGAGCGGGCTTCCTTTTTCGTCTTCGAAAGCCACACAGAAAACCCCCGTCTGGCCGCCGTTGCCCGATCCGACCGCGACCTCGACATCGGCCGCCCCTCGAGGAGAAACTGG
>JAFGTF010000045.1 GCA_016934265.1 Spirochaetota bacterium | reverse complement strand
CCTTTACGCCACTGATATATTTTTATTGGCATAATTTACAAATTTCTTATTATTTGGACAAATGAAACCTTTTTAGAGTGAACTCATATGATAAAATATCAACAAAATATTACGCGGATCGATAGGGCATCGGTCTACGAGGCGTAACAGACTGAAAATAAAAAAGGCGGGGTAGAGCAATGGTAGAACTGAGGACCTACAGCTATCTGGACTCCCTGCAGCTCCAGATGGCGTCGTTTATTGCAGGGGTTTCGAAAGGGTACTTTCCTGTTGCGGATCAGGCGTGCTGCGTAGTCGAGATCTCGCCCGGTATCGAGATAAACAGGCTAACGGACATCGCGGTCAAGGCAACCGATGTGAAACCGGGGCTGCAGATTGTGGAGAGGCTGTTCGGTCTGCTCGAGATCCATTCTCACAGCCAGGCGGATGCACGTCAGGCGGGTGCCGCGATACTGAAGGAGCTCGGGCTTGAAGAAGAGGACAGGATGAAGCCGAATATCCTGACGAGCCAGCTCATACGGCATATAGACGACCACCACGCGCAGCTCATCAACAGGGTCCGGCACGGGAACATGGTGCTGAAAGGCAATACCCTCTATATCCTCGAGATAGAGCCTGCAGGGTACGCATACTATGCGGCGAACGAGGCGGAGAAGGCGTCTCATATCAATATCATAGAGGTAGTCGGTTTCGGGAGGTTCGGCAGGATCTACATCGCGGGAGACGAAGCGGAGGTCTTAGTCTCCAAGGATATCGTCGAAAAAAGGCTCGAAGAGCTCTCCGGCAGGGAGCCTGAAGGGCAGAAGGAATAATACAAAAGTTACTTAGGAGGATGTATGGCTGACGTATACACTGACGCACTCGGGATGATAGAAACGAGGGGATTCGCCGCCATGGTGGAGGCATCGGATGCAATGGTAAAAGCGGCGAAGGTGGAGCTTACCGGTTACGAGAAGATAGGCGGAGGGTACGTGACGGCGATAGTGAGGGGCGACGTCGCCGCGGTACGCGCGGCGCTCGATGCAGGCAGCGCTGCGGCCGAGAAGGTGGGAGAGATGGTCTCCGTACACATCATTCCCCGCCCCCATTCGAACGTCGACGAGACGCTTCCACTCGGAAGGGGTAAAAAGAAACAGAAGGCGCACGACACGTCGACCGATTGATTCTATCTGCGTGCTAGGTATGGTGCCGGCATGATATGCAGCGATAACCGGGAGGCCCTTATAGGAAGGATGGGGTGTGGTGCGGGCGCTGATACACGCCGGCGGTTCGAGCCCGAGGGTTCGAATGGTTCGGTTTTTACTGTGTGTGCAAAAAAATAATAAAGGCGGGGGGATTTTGTATACCCGCAAAGACCGAATGGGAGCCGATGCATACGGGATGCGTCGGCGCATGTGCCGGTCTTAATAAATCAATCGGGGAGCGATACGGATGATTCTCGGAAGGGTAGTCGGAACAGTCGTCTCGACGAGGAAAGAGCCGAAGATTGCGGGAATCAAGTTTCTTCTCGTCGAGAAGATCGATCCAGAAACAATGGAGGGAAAAGGCGATTTTCTCGTAGCCATGGACTCGGTCGGGGCCGGTCCCGGCGAGGTCGTGTTTTATGTGGCGGGAAGCAGCTCGAGAATGACAGCGGTGACGGAGGGGAAGCCGGCCGATGCGACGATCACCGCTATCGTCGATGCAATAGAGATCGAGGGAACGCTGGTCTATCAAAAAGATAAAATCTGAGGCGGCGGGAGCACGATGATATTCGGCAGGGTCGTTGGATCTGTGGTGAGCACCAAGAGCAGCCAGGAGGTGGGCGGAGCGAAATACCTTCTCGTTCGCGTCACGAGCCCGCGCGGCGAGCTACGGCAGGAATATATCGTCGCGCTCGACCTTGTCGGTTCGGGAACGGGGGAGATCGTCGTCGTCGCACAGGGGAGCTCCTCGAGGCAGACCAACGTTACGTATCAGAAGCCGGTCGATGCGGTGATAGCCGGTATAGTGGATATGGTAGAGGAAGACGGTCGTGTCGTATTCAGAAAGTAAGCGGTGTGTACTGTCCGGATTGAAGTAATGAAGCTCATCGACATACTGACGAAAAGCGGAGTGGTCGACGGGGAGCTTGCGCGTTATTTCACAGGCCGGGGCGGCGGCGTCGATACGGTCATTGTGAACGGGGCGGCGGAGCCTCTTTTGGAACATAAAAGCTGGCTTCTATGGAAGGAGCCTCGCAAGATAGTCGCCGGGCTCAAAGCTCTGATGGAGGGGTGCGGCGCAAAACAAGGCGTCATCGCGCTGAAGAAGGGCCGACCTGAAGCGCTGGCCCGTCTCGAAGCGGCGGTGACGCAAAAAGGACGTATTACCGTCTTCCTGCTTGACGACTTCTATCCGGCTGGAGACCGGCTCGTGCTGGTACACGAGGTATCGGGAAGAGTCGTGCCGGAGGGCCGCTCACCGATCGATGCAGGATGCCTCGTGGTCGATCCTGAAACGGTATATGACATCTCCTACGCAGTCGGGGAGGAGGGTGCGATAACCACGCGTACTCTTACCTGTGCGGGAGAGGTGGAAAGGCCCGCGGTGGTGGTCGCGCATATAGGCACTTCGATAGCGGAGGTGCTGGCCCTGTGCGGCGGGTCGACCGTGGAAGACCCCGTCGTTCTTGTCGGAGGTCCCGTTACCGGACGCGTGATGACCGACCTCGAAGCGCCGGTTACGAAAAGCACCGAGGGGATTATCGTACTGTCGAAAGACCACATCGTCGTACAGGGCAGGACGAGACCGCTGGAACATGTCATAAAGCGCGCCAAATCGGTATGCGGCACATGCACCATCTGTACCGATTTATGCCCGCAGTTCCTTTTAGGGTACGATATACGGCCTCATCTCATAATGCGGCAGGTGTGCTACGGGATCGATCAGCCGCAGGAGGTGATAGTAAACGCGCTTCTCTGCAGCGGGTGCGGTCTGTGCGAGATGTATGCATGCACAGCAGGGCTTTCTCCGCGGATGGTGAACGAACATGTACGGCGGTCATTGAACGGACAGGGGTATGCACAGGAGTCGGACGTCCGTACCGTTGCGGCACGGAGGGAAGCAGCGGTTCGCGACATGAGCGGATACAGGCGGATACCTGACGAAAGAATCACGGACCGGCTCATGCTCAATCGGTACATGGGCCGGCTGGTGAGAAGAGATATGGGGGCGGATGCCGTCCGGACGGACTCGGTTCGGACGGACCCGGTTCGGGTGGAGATCCTCATGAGGCAGGACCAAGGGGCTCAGGCCGTGCCCGTCGTGTCTTGGGGGGATAGAGTCCGTGAAGGCGGGTTGATAGCGGAGGTACGGGAGGGCGCGTTTCGGACAGCCGTACATTCCAGCATCGACGGCAGGGTTACCTTTATCGATCCCGAGAGGGTCATAGTCGAGAGACAGTGATGAGGCTGAACGAATGGATGTTACGGTACTCGGGGTGCTGGAGCTTAGCAGTATTGCAGCCGGAATAGAGACGATGGACACGATGGTGAAGGCGGCCCCGATACGAATCGTCGAGGCAAAGACCGTCTGTCCGGGGAAATTCTTGATTACCGTCACCGGCGACGTCGCATCAGTGGATGCGGCGCTTTCAGCGGGGAAGAGAAAGGGCGAGGGGTATATTGTGGATGAGCTCTTCATTCCCAATCTGCATAAGGGAGTCGTGCCCGCGATAAAGAAAGAGGTGGAGTGCGCGATCTGGGATGCGATCGGGGTGATTGAGTGTTTTTCGGTGGTTGCAAGCATCGAGGCGGGAGATATCGCTGCGAAGACCGCCGGTGTGCTGCTGACGGAAATCAAGCTGGCGACCGGTATTGCCGGTAAATCGTACGTTAAGATGGTCGGTGATATTCACGACGTCGAGGCGGCGATGAAGCGCGGCTCGGACCATGTCCGGGCGAAGGGACTGCTCTGCAAGGACGTGATCGTCGCCCAGCCTCATTCTGATATCAGGCCATTTTTCCTGTAGCAGGGGAAACGATGTGAGAAAGATGATTTTGGCCGGTAATTGGAAGATGAACACCCTGAAAAAGGAGGCTTCCGGGCTCGCATCAAAGATCGCGGACGGGATGAGGGGGGATGAGGATATCGAAGTGATCGTGTTCCCGCCGTTCGTATTTATAGAACGTGTCCTCGATAGTGTACATGCCGCTTCCGTGGCGGTCGGCGGGCAGGATGTCTTCTACGAATCCCACGGCGCGTATACCGGAGAGATATCGGTTCCAATGCTGAAGGATCTCGGCTGCACGTATGTGCTGGTAGGGCACTCGGAGAGAAGGCGGATTCTAGGAGAGACGGACGACGTTATCAACAGGAAGATAAAAAGAAGCTTTTTGGGCGGACTCGTTCCCCTGTTCTGCATCGGTGAAACACATGACGAGCGTAAGGCCGGCGAAACCGAGAAGGTGCTGAACCGGCAGATCGTATACGGGCTCGAGGGGATCGGGGGAAAAGAGATAGAATCCGTCGTGATCGCGTATGAGCCCGTCTGGGCCATAGGAACCGGTCTCAGCGCGTCAGTCCGGCAGGCGGAGGAGGTGCACCGGTACATAAGGGATGTCGTGGCGCGGTTCGGAGGCAGGCGGGCGGCGGAATCGATGAGGATACTCTACGGCGGGAGTGTCACCCCGGCGAACGCGGCGGGGCTTCTGTCTCAGGAGAACATCGACGGCGTACTGGTGGGAGGCGCGAGCCTTTCTGCGGACGCCTTCTTGGGGATCATACAGGCCGCTTTTGAAGTTCGAGTAGTGAAAAAGGCGGTATCCTGACAGCGAGGGTAGGACAATGGATGTGACCGAGAGAGAGATACGGCACATAGTCGAGCAGGTGATGCACTCCATCGGCGCCGACGGGGACGAATCGGAAAGCCCGCGGCCGGACGGAAAAAAGGCGGCGCCTTCTGTGGGTGAGACAGAAAGCGGAGTGTTCACGGATATCAAAGGTGCGATCGACGCAGCCAGTAGGGCGCATCTGGATCTCGTCCGTATGACGCTCGAGAAGCGAAGGGACATAATCGCGTCGATACGGTCGGTGGTATGCGAAAACCTCGAGGGGCTCTCGCGTCTCGCCGTGGAGGAGACCACGATGGGCCGGGTGGAGGACAAGATAGCGAAAAACAGGCTTGCGGCGCTCAAGACACCCGGTGTGGAGGATTTGGAGCCCTACTCCTATACGGACGATTACGGCATGACCCTCGTCGAGCGCGCGCCGTTCGGGGTGATCGGATCGATCACTCCCAGCACGAATCCGACGGAGACGCTCATCAGCAACGGAATAGGCATGATATCGGGCGGTAACTCGGTGGTCTTTAATCCGCATCCCGCCGCGGTTCGGACCTCGCGTGAGACGATCGCGCTCATGAACAGGGCGATACTCGAGGCCGGGGGTCCGAAGAACCTTCTTTCTACGATAGATCATCCGACAATCGAATCCGCGCAGGAGCTGATGAAGCATCCGGATATACGCCTTCTCGTGGTTACGGGAGGACCCGGAGTGGTGAAGGCGGCAATGAACTGCGGGAAAAAGGTCATCGCCGCAGGGCCGGGCAACCCGCCGGTCGTGGTGGACGAGACTGCGGACATTCCCAAGGCGGCCCGGGACATAGTGGGCGGTGCGAGCCTGGACAACAACATCATCTGCATCTGCGAGAAGGAGGTCCTTGCGGTTGAGAGCATCGCCGATACGCTCAAGCAGGAGATGAAGTCGCACGGAGTGTTCGAGCTCAACGGCGAGCAGACGAAGGCGGTGACGGAGCTCGTCATACAGGACCCGGGACGTCCGGGACACGAGGGGGCGCCGAACAAGAAGTGGGTGGGAAAGAACGCGGCCGACATCGCCGCTGCGGTCGGGCTGACCATATCGTCAGATACGAAGCTGTTGCTGTGTGAAGTGCAATCGGATCACCCACTTGTATGGACGGAACAGCTCATGCCGGTGCTGCCTTTGGTGAGGATGTCAGGCGCCGACGAGGCGATCGATTTCGCCGTCGAGTGCGAGCACGGCTTCCGGCATACGGCGAGCATCCATTCGAAGAATATAGACAGGCTCAGCAGGATGGCGAAGGTAATGAACTGCTCGATATTCGTGAAGAACGGACCGAACTACTGCGGGCTCGGGTACGGCGGCGCGGGGTATACCTCGTTTACTGTGGCCAGCCCGACCGGCGAGGGACTGACGCGACCGAGAAGCTTCACAAGGGAGCGGCGGTGCTCGCTCGTCGGTCATTTCAGGATCGTATAGGGAGAGGCATATGAAGCTTGGGCGGGTGACTGGAAACGTGGTCTGTTCTCAGAAGGTCGACTCGTGGAGAGGTATCAAGCTGCTGGTCGTGCAGCCGTTGAACGAGAAGCTCGAGGAAAAGGGCGAGCCCGTCATAGCCTGCGATACGGTGCAGGCCGGGCCGGGCGACATCGTCTTCTTCGAGGGGGGCAGGGAAGCCGCGCTGGGCCTAACCAACTGGTTTAATCCTTCGGATGCGACGGTGATGGGGATAGTCGACAGCGTGAATATCGTCGAAGAAGACGGGGATACGCCATGAAACTGGGAAAGGTGATCGGAAACGTCGTTTCTACTGTAAAGCTCGACATCTTCAAAGGCTACAAGATACTCGTGGTCCGTCCCGTCGACCCGGACGGAACGGGTAAGGGAAGCGTGATGCTCGCGATCGATACGGTGCAGGCGGGGCCGGGCGATACGGTGCTCGTCATAGACGAGGGGAATTCGGCACGGACCATCATCCAGGATCCCATGGCCCCAATTCGGTGCGTCGTTTGCGGGGTGGTCGACAGCGTGCATACGGAAGAACTGCGGTAAGGAGGAGCGTGGTGGAGGAGCGGGAGATAAGAGAGATCGTTTCGAATATCGTGCATGGGCTCTACTCCCCTGCGGCGGCCGAGCAGGAGGAAAAAACGGAGAACGAGAAGGATACCGTGCGTCGTGTCGCGGTGGGTTCCGATCACGGCGGATTCGCAGCCAAAGGGATTTTGATTCCGTTTCTCAAAGGGCTCGGGTACCGGGTGACCGACGTCGGTACGAACGACACGGAATCCGTCGACTATCCCGATTTCGCCGTGCGGGTGGCGAAAAAGGTTTCAAGCGGTGAGTGCGACCGGGGCGTCATGATCGACGGGGCCGGAATCGGTTCCTCCATGGCTTGCAATAAGGTGAAAGGGATCAGGGCGGCGCTCTGTTACGACACGAAGACGGCGGTAAACTCTCGGGAACACAACAACGCCAACGTTCTCACCCTGGGAGGCCCGCTGCACAAGCCGGACGAGCTGTGCGAAATCGTAAAGGTGTGGCTCGAGACGAGATTTTCAGGCGGCCGGCACTGGCGCAGGGTGAACAAGATCATGGCTTTAGAGAGGGAAAGGACGTAACGATATTAGAGGTTTGGAAAGGGACGGCTATGGAACAGAAGGAGCTCATCGAGCGTATTACGGAAGAGGTGATGCGAAGGCTGCAGTCGGGTTCCGCTGAAAAAAAAGGAGCCGCCGCGGGTCAGACTGTGCCCGGTGTAATATCGCCTGCGGAAGTGGCGCGATATATAGACCACACGCAGCTCAAGCCTGAGGCCACAAAGGAGCAGATCGAAACGCTTTGTGCGGAAGCGAAGGAGTACAAATTTTACGCGGTGTGCGTGAATACCACCTGGGTCGTGTACTGTGCGAAGCTCCTCAGGGGGAGCGGTGTGAAGATCGCCTGCGTTATCGGTTTTCCGCTCGGTGCCATGGACAGCAGGGCCAAGGCGTTCGAGGCGAGGAGGGCGATAGAGGAGGGGGCCGACGAGATCGACATGGTCATCAATGTCGGTGCGCTTAAGTCAAGGGACCTCTTACGTGTCGAGGAGGACATACGGACCGTGTCGAGGGCGTGCAGGAGCACGACGGTCCTGAAGGTCATCATCGAGACTTGCCTCCTGAACGACGAGGAGAAGGTGCTCGCCTGCCAGATCGCCAAAAAAGCGGGCGCTGGTTACGTGAAGACATCCACCGGATTCTCAAAGGCCGGGGCTACGGCTGCGGATGTCGCGCTCATGAGGAGGACGGTGGGGCCGGATATGGGGGTAAAGGCCTCGGGCGGAGTAAGGAGCTACGAGGATGCGCTGCTCATGATACGGTCGGGTGCGACGCGCCTCGGTACCTCGGCGAGCGTGAAGATCGTTACCGGAGAGAAGAGCGGGGAGAACTATTGATAAGAGGAGGAAAACGATGCCGAATACGATCGTCGTATACTACTCGAGATCAGGCGCCACCGCCGACATGGCGGCGCACATATCGGATGCATTGGAAAAAGAGGGAATCGATGTAACCTGTAAAAAAGTTTCAAAGACGAAGACGGATGAGCTTCTCGTGTATGACGGAATCGTGATCGGTTCCCCCACCTATTACGGCACCATGGCGGCGGAGATAAAACGGTTTTTGGACGACAGCGTGAAACATCACGGCAAGCTCGACGGCAAGGCGGGCGCGGCGTTCTCCTCGGCCGCGGTAACCGGGCATGAGACGACCGTGCTGAGCATTCTCCAGGCGTTTCTCATTCACGGAATGGTGATACAGGGAGACCCAAAAGGATACCACTACGGTGCGACGTCGATCGGGAAGCCGAACGCCGAAGCGGTCGATGCGTGCAGGCGATTCGGGAAACGGTTCGCCGGCCTCGTGAAAAGAACAGCCGGCTGAGGATCCAAACGAGTACGGTTTTTTAGAGACCCAAGACGTGCGCCCCTCTCCCTCCTGCAGGCGGCGTTACCCCATATACGCGTAAAGTTTGTTTTTTACTTGACTGCGCGGCGGATGAATGTACAATATACTTGTAATTATAGGATAATAAGATGATGGGATAACAATTCTCAGAGAGAAAGGGATCATGAAAGAGATTACCTATTTGGAAGCTATCAACGAGGCGCTCTTCGAGGAGATGGAAAAAGACGAGCGGGTGTTCGTAATGGGGGAGGACGTGGCCGTGGGCTACGGCGGAGGCGGCGTGTTCGGCGTAACGAGGGGACTTGCCGATCGTTTCGGTAAAAACAGGGTCATCGACACCCCTCTTTCCGAGGTCGCGATCTGTGGAGCGGCGATCGGTGCCGCGCTCGTCGGTCTCAGGCCCGTTGCGGAGATCATGTTCGCCGACTTCTTGTCCATCATAATGGACCAGCTCGTAAACAACGCCGCAAAAATGAGATGGACGCTGAACGGTGAGTGGGACGTCCCGATCGTGTACCGCGCCGCATACGGCGCCGGAATAGGCGCTGGGTTTCACCATTCGCAGAGCTTCGAGGCATGGGTTGCAGGCATACCGGGTCTCAAGGTGGTCATGCCCTCGGACCCGAGGGATGCGAAGGGCCTTCTGAAGACGGCTATACGGGACAACGATCCCGTCATCTTTCTCGAGCACAAGCTCCTCTACAAACGGGCTTCCGGGCCCGTTCCAAAAGAGGAGTATACGATCCCGCTGGGAAAGGGCGAGATAAAGCGTTCGGGCTCGGACCTCACGATAATAGGCACCGGTGCGATGGTGCGGCTTGCGCTCGATGCGGCGGAGGAGCTCGAGAAGAAGGGCGTTTCAGCGGAGGTTTTGGACCCGAGGACGATCCTTCCGCTCGACACCGAGCTCATCCTTGAATCGGTGAAGAAGACGGGAAGGGCGGTCATCGTGCAGGAGTCGCCCGTGTTCGGCGGATTCGGAGGCGAAATCGCGGCCATGCTGGCGGACAGGGCCATCGACTATCTCGATGGGCCGGTCAAGCGAGTCGGCTCGCTCTTTACGCCGATTCCGAACTGGATCGAGATGGAGAAGTTTTACCTGCCGAGCGTGGAGAAAATCCTCGATGCGGCGGGAGAGGTGATCAGGTATTGACGAGAGTGCACGCGGCACGCATCGGGGCGCCGAGGAGAGAAGGTACTATCCCATGATCCGGGGTATGGATCATTCAAGGGGAGCATTTGCATGGTTGAGATAAAGATGCCGGAAGCGGGGTTCAATATTACCGAAGGGAAGGTCGTCCGCTGGTACAAGAAGAGAGGGGAAACGCTTACAGCGGGTGAGAACGTCGTCTCGGTGGAAACGGACAAGATAACGGTGGACGTTCCCGCGGAGGTCGCGGGGGTTCTGCACGAGATACGCTGCGAAGAGGGCGACGTCGCGCCGGTCGGTGGAGTGCTCGGCCTCATAGCCGAGGCAAACGAAAAGGATAAAGCGCCTTCGAAACAACCGCCGGTTGAAACGGTGCAGGCGGCGGGAAAAAAGAGGCCTTCCGCCGACGGTACCGCGAAAGAGGGGCGGAAGATAAGTCCCGCGGCCAAGGCGCATGCAAGGAGTCTCGGCGTGGACTTGTCCTCAATCGTGGAGGGGTCCGGGCCGGGAGGAAGGATCGTTAAGGCGGACGTCGAAGCGCTGGCTTCGGCGCCTCAGTCGTCGAAGGAACGCGTCGCGGATCGTAGGGTGCCGTTCGAGGGGTGGAGGAAAACGCTCGCAGAGCGCGTCGTACGATGCGCGCGGGAGGTCCCGCAGTGCACGATTTTCTCGGAGGCCGACGTGACCGCACTCTCCGGGCTCGTAAAATCGCTGCGGGAAAGAGAAGACGGCCCGAGGATCACCTACCTGCCGTTTCTCGTAAAGGCCATGGTGGGCGGGATCGACGCGGTGCCCGAGATGAACGCGCACTGCGACGGTACCGGGTATTCGCTGAAGCGCGAAATCAATGTGGGAATAGTGGTCAATGTCGGCGGGAAGCTCGTGATACCGGTGCTGAAGGGGGTCCGTGAAAAATCAATCATCGACCTCGCGGAGGAGATCTCGATGCTGGTGGGGAAGACGCGCGACGGCTCCTTGCGGGAACCGGACGTCGAGGGTGGTACCATTACCGTCACGAACGTCGGTCCGTTCGGCGTTCTGCAGGGGACGGCGCTGGTCTTCCAGCCGCAGACCTCGATCGTGTGCATGGGCGCTGCACGGGAGGTACCCGCCGTGCACGAGGGGAGGATGGAGATCAGGACGAAGATGGGGCTCGGCGTATCGTACGATCACAGGGTCTTAGACGGCGCGATGTGCGGCACCTTTCTAAAAAAGGTGACGGACGCCGTGAAAAACCTCGAAATGCTTGTCATATAGAACAGGGCGGGAGGAAACGCGAGTGAAGCTCAGCCACGAAGATCACAAGAAGATGCTCTATTGGATGATTCTCGGGAGAAGGATAGAGGAGAAGATCACCCTCCTCTTCAAGGAGGGAAGGATGCGGGGGCACCATCATCCCGGCGTAGGGATCGAGGCGGTGCACGTCGGCACCTGCTACGGGCTCGGAAAGGACGACTACATCGTCCCCTCACACCGCGGCAAGCTGCCGGAGCTTATGATGGGAGTCGGTCTGGACTACCTGCTCGCCGGATACTACAACCGAAGAGAGGGTCTGGGCGGCGGTAGGGTCCCCACCGGATCGCACATGTACGGCGATATGTCGAAGCATGTCATACCGGGGTCAGGGATCATCGGGTCGCTCATACCGGTAGCGACCGGCGCGGGGCTCGGGATAAAGCTGAAGAAAGAACGCGGGGTCGTGCTCGCGTTCTTCGGAGACGGCGGCGCGAACCGGGGCGATTTCCACGAGGGGCTCAATATGGCGGCGGCGTTCAAGCTTCCCGTCGTGTTTGTGCTGCAGAACAACAGCTACTCCATTTCTGTGTCGCTTAGGCAGTCGACCGGACTGACCCGACTTTCGAAGCGGGCCGAGGGGTACGGGATGCCGGGCGTCACGGTGGACGGGTGCAGGGTGCTCGAGGTGTACGAGGAAGCACAAAAGGCGATAGCGCGGGCAAGAAGCGGCAAGGGCCCGACCCTCCTGGAGTGTATGTGGCACCGGTGGACCGGCCACTCGATAAGCGACGCCGACGTCTACCGGACGGACAAGGAGCGAGCGGAGGGGGAGAAAAGATGCCCGGTGGGGACGTTCAAAAAGGAGTGTATCGCGAAGAAGACGATCACGAAACGCGAATACGAGGAGATGGAGCGGCGCGCCAAAGAAGAGATAGAAGAGGCGGTTCGATACTGCGAGAAGGAGTGCACGGACCCGGACCCTGCGGATGTGTTGAGGGGCGTGTACTCACAAGGGTGACCTTCTCACATCCGCCGATATCCTTCGGGGGGTATATTCGGAGAAGTAGAATCAGGATATCGGTCGATGTTCTTTCTAGAGCGGATATAACGGGTGTAATCAGAACATCATGCCGATATGCTTAGGGGGGTATATTCGGAGAAGTAGAATCAGGATATAGGTCGATGTTCTTTCTAGAGCGGATATAACGGGTGTAATCAGAACATCACGCCGATATGCTTAGGGGGGTATATTTGGAGAAGTAGAATCAGGATATCGGTCGATGTTCTTTCTAGAGCGGATATATCGGGTGGAATCAGAACATCACGCCGATATTGTGGATGGCGTAAACACGGAAGGAGATGCGTAACTCGGTGATTTTTGGAATTCATACAGTATCCTCTAACGAATCTACCGGATTTTCCTCTAATAAACGGGGAGATTAGGTATGGCCCATTCGTGACACGGGGCATTCGGTTATCAACCGCACGTGTGGAGCCCCGAACGATTTCTGAACCGGCGTCGAAATAAAAAGGGGGGTGGCACCAGTGAGCAGCCCGAGAAAGATGAATGCGGCGGTTTACTACGGGATAAAGGATTTACGTGTCGAGGAAACCGAGGTGCCCGGCATAGGCGACGGGGACGTGCTGCTTCGCGTCAACGCATGCGCGATTTGCGGTACTGACGTGAAGGTATACAACTACGGGTACAAGACGCTCGAGCCGCCGGCCATTACAGGCCACGAAATATCGGGGACCATCGTGGAGGCGGGGGGGAAGGTCCAGGGGCATGTGATCGGTGAACGGGTCTGTGTCGTCCCGATAGTGTCCTGCGGTCATTGCTACTACTGCCGGAGAGGGTTGACGCACCTCTGTATCGAATTCGCGAGGAATACGGAAGCGTTCGGATTCTCCTATCCCGGGGGTTTTGCGGAGTACATGGCGGTGCCGGAGAAAGCGGTGCGGGGAGGGAACCTTGTAAGGGTGCCGGACGATGTGAGCGACGAGGAGGCCTCCATAGCCGAGCCGATGGCATGCGCGCTCAACGGCCAGATGCTTGCAGGCGTGGGGATCGGAGATACCGTCTTGGTGATCGGCGCCGGGCCGATCGGGTGCATGCACGCGACTCTCTCGAGAGCGCTCGGCGCGACCACGGTCATCGTATCCGAGCCCCGGGAGGAGCGGCTGGAACAGGCGCGCCGGTTCGGTGCGGATTACTTCGTGAACCCGCAGAAAGAGGATCTGAAAACGATCGTGATGGAAAAAACCGGCGGGATAGGAGCCAACGTGGTAATGATCGCCGCCGGTTCGAAAGCAGCCCAGGAGTCTGCGCTCGAGCTTTCCGCCAACCGCGCGCATATCGACTTTTTCGGAGGCCTTCCGAGAGACGACAGCACCGTCCGTCTCGACAGCAACAGGATCCATTACAAGGAAGTATACATACACGGGTCTTCGGGATGCACGGCCTTGCAGATACAGACCTGCATAGACCTCATGAAAGGGAAGCGGGTGGATGGAAAACGGTTCATCAGCAGGGTCATTTCCCTCGAAGAGCTCCCGAAAATGGTGGCGGAAGCGGGAACCTGGAGTGAGCTGAAAGTGGTGGTGAAGCCGTGACGTAGTACGAACTCCTGAACACTACGCGTGCTTTTCGGATGGCGAAGAATAAGCAGTTCTTTCAGGGTACCACCTTATACACTTCGCACACGACTCCCTGAACGCTGTTTATTCCGACTACCGGGTCATGCGGCGGTTCATAGGCCATGACCATATTGATATTCGCTTCCAGGCAGCCGTGCTCCGGGGCCGGCTTCCGAGGGAACCACCAGCCGAAGCACCCGTTTACCACGGCGGGGTGGATTTTATCGGTGATTCTCGCCGTGTGCATGCAACGGCCTTTCGGTGTTTCGATCCAGAGCCGGTCTCCGTCGGCTATTCCCCTGTCACTCGCGGCGTGGGGGTGAATTTCGAGTTCGGGATAAGAGATGCGTGGTTTCGTCGATCCATCAATATGCGAACGGGACAAATACTGGTCTTTTTTCCTCGATGATATGAGAAGGAGGGGATATTTTCTTCCTAATTGAGGATTAGAAACCTCGCTGGAGGGAGACTCCCGATAATACGGCAGAGGATCGTATCCATATTTTTCGAGCAGGCCGGAATATATTTCGAATCTCCCGGAAGGTGTGGCAAATCCCTCTCTTTCATATTTCTTGAACTCCATTGGGAACGTATAAATTCCCTTTTTTTGGAGATCGTTGAAAGTAATACCCATCCGTTTCAGACGATACTCATTGTATTCACCGATATCCTTCCACGGGATCAAACTCTTTTTCAAATATCGTTTATCCAGCATCTTTTTCGACAATTCATGGAAGATCTTGATATCGTCCCGGCACTCCCCCTTCGGTTCTACCGCCTTCCGGGCGGCCAGCACCCATTGGCCGTGCGATGTACCGATGATCCTGTCCGTCTCGAACGGATGCGCCCTGGGAAGGATGAAATCGGCCATTTCCGCGGTCGGGGTCATGAAGTCCGTGCATACGACGACAAGCTCCAGGTTTTTGATCGCATCCAGGACAAGTTTCGTATCAGGATAGGTTACTACCGCATTGGGATTCATGATAAACCAGGCCTTCACACGGTACGGCCGGCCCGTTATCATGGCCCTGAGAGTCATCGATATATTCGCGTATCCCCCTTTTGTGACAATAGAACCGTTTCCAGACCATAAGGGATATTCAGAAGCGCCGATCTGTCTATCAACGACGTCCCGCGGCAGGAGATATTCCTCTGCGACTTTACTATTGGATTCAGGACCGCTTGGAAATCGTGCAAGCAACTGTCCGCCCGGAATATCTATATTTCCGGTAACGGCGGGGAGGATGGAAAACGCCCGTGCCGCCGGAAAGGAGTTGTTTCGCTGCTGAACACCCAAATTGGCGCGAAGGCACGCGGGCTTGACGGTTGCGTAGAGGCGTGCCGCTTTCCGTATGTCGTCTGCGGTTATCCACGTCATCTTCTCTACTCTCTCGGGAGGGTATTCTCCGATCCTTGTATTCAACCGTTCGAATCCGACGCACCACTTTGTCACAAACTCCCTGTCGTAGAGGTTTTCGTTGAGGATGACATTAAGCATTCCCATCGCGAGCGCACCGTCCGATCCCGGTCGTATCTGCAGCCACAGATCCGCTCTCTCTGCGATTTCCGTATGTCTCGGATCGACGACGATGAGCTTTGCGCCTTCGGCAACGGCTTTTTTCGCATCCTCCCACTGGCGGGGATGAGAAGCGGCGATATTCGATCCTGCAATGAAGATACATCCGGCATTACGAAAGTCGGCCACGCTGAAATACGTGGATAGCTGGTCACCGGCGGACAGAAGATCGGAGGCTATTCCCGGCCCTGCACATAAGTCGAGATTGCTCATGAGATTGGGGCTTCCGAGCGAACGCATGAACAGCCCCAACGCAACCCCGGGGACGGTGTTCGTATTCGCATCGGCGGCTGCAAAAGCCAGAGGTCCATACATCTCGCGAATCCGGTGTGTTCTCTCGGAAATTTCATTCAACGCATCGTCCCATGAGACTCGTACCCATTGCTTCTTGATTCGCTTGAGAGGATGAATGACTCTGTCGGGATGTACTCTGCAGACGTCCGCATTCCTGCCTTTGCTGCAGATGTGCCCGTTCGTGAACGGATTGTCGGTATCTCCGTTTATCTCCACGATCTCCCCGTCTGCAACGGAAATCAGGATTGAATCGTGTTCCGGACACAGAGGGCAGGTGTTCCTCAGTGTCTTTATCTCCCCGTTTTCCATTCGCAAACCTCAGCACACGCAGTGTTGTGTAAAACCGGATCTGATTACGCTGCAGCGAGAATCATACGGTCGCCGTCACTATAGCGTATAAACCGTAACGCCCCCTATTGCCCGTTATTCAATAAAAAGAGAGCGTAGAGAAGATCGCGTCCCGGTTTCCATGTGGATATAGTTTACCTTTATAGTACCGGCTGAAAGATAAGGCAAGGTAAATATCTTCCGAGGTGTTAGAAAGAATTGTCCGGTGTTCAAATACCAGAGGAAGCGGGCGTAGTTATTACAAGACGGTTTCGGTGTATGCGAGTTTGGAGTAGGGGGACGTCGGTTTCATTCCTTCCATGATGCGAACTTCGAAACCGTCGTTGGGATCTGGGTTGTGAAAGAATCTCACGAAGACGGATTCCGTTCCCGGAACAGAGCATATCTCGAGGCGGATAGGGGGGCGGTATGATAATAATCGGTTGATGACTGGAGGCGGCTGCCGATGTGAGCTTTTATCGAAATACACAGAAACGGTATCAACATCGACATAACGGAGCAGGAGACGATAATTTCGACAGGAAATCAATAAAAATATGTTTTTTCTTGACGGGAGAGGGGAAGTGGTGTATTATGCCTGTAATAACAAGATGATAACATTACATGTTGGGCCCGCATAACGGGAGTTAGGTTTTAAGAAGGTAACTATGTCGAAGAGGATCGCTGTAGCGTCGGCGGAAGCCGGAACCTGGAGTGAGCTGAAAGTGGTGGTGAAGCCGTGACGTAGTACGAACTCCTGAACACTACGCGTGCTTTTCGGATGGTGAAGAATAAGCAGTTCTTTCAGGGTACCACCTTATGCACTTCGCACACGACTCCCTGAACGCTGTTTATTCCGACTACCGGGTCATGCGGCGGGTTGTGGTACTTCGTAGGAGTTTTTCAGTAATTCGAATTTTTTCTAACGTACTATTTTTTTTCTTGACTTGATCGGTTTAGTATGTATAATGGAACTTATCATCACAAGATGACAACATGATAACATTATATAATTATTTGATTTATAATATTTTTCTTCTCAATAATCTGGTTTCTTGATGATGAATTATCATAAAGAAATCCGAGGTAACTAATTATGGTGCAAACAGTGTTAGGGTTAGTGGACGCAGACTCTCTAGGGGTGACGCTGATGCACGAGCATTTACTCACCGATCTATCTACTTAT